>JBMTLM010000041.1:0-10146 GCA_049431185.1 Bacteroidia bacterium
TAAAAACGCAGGCGTGGGCCAGATAACCCGTCAGTTCAATCCTGTATGGTCGATGGATACGGCAGCCTTGGTTGCTGAAGACGAAATTTTTGTATTAATGCCTTCGGTTTCCTGTGCCATTGCCGATGATTGGGAAGTGTTGATTACCGGCATTGGTCGCATGGTAAAAAGGGAAACGGAGAGCAGTTTTTTTCTGAGGCTTCGTTGGAGTTTCTCCAATTGATTACAGTCCCTTCGGGATGGCGTTGATCAATCGTTTGGTGTATTCGGATTGCGGATTGGAATAGATGTCTTCGGGATACCCGGCCTCTTCGATGCGACCTCTGTTCATCACGATCATGCGGTCGCTCATGAATTTCACCACGGCCAAATCGTGCGAAATGAAAATGTAGGTAAAGCCGAATTGGTCACGTAGTTCGTTGAGCAGATTCAATACCTGCGCTTGAACCGACACATCCAATGCGGAAACCGATTCATCGCAGATGATGAATTCTGGTTCTACTGCAATGGCACGCGCTATGCAAATACGTTGGCGTTGTCCACCTGAGAATTCATGCGGATAGCGGTCGAGATGTTCGGCTTTCAGGCTCACACGCTCTAATAATTCAACGGTTTTATCTTTCCGGTCTTTATCAGATCCATGCAATCGATGTACACGCATTGGTTCCATGATGGCTTCGCCGATGGTCATGCGTGGGTTCAAGGAAGAGTAGGGGTCCTGGAAAATGATTTGCATGTGCTTGCGCATGGCACGCATTTCCGCATTTGAAAGTGAGTTGATTTCCTTTCCTCTGAAGATGATTTTCCCTTCACTCGGCTCGATCAGCCGCAGGATGGTGCGGCCCAGCGTGGTTTTGCCGCAGCCGGATTTACCTACCAACCCAAGGGTCTCTCCTGGAAAAACGTGAAAGCTCACACCGTCCACCGCTTTCACATATTCCTTCTTTGTGCTGAATATGCCTTTACGCACGGGGAACCAGTTTTTCACCTGTTCAACCCGTAGCAGTGGTTCTTGTGACTCTATGCGCTGTCTTCGGGTTTGTGCCTCTTGATCGGTGATGGTAAGTGCTTCAAAATAGGCATTCAAGTTAACCTTGGTATCAATGATGGATTGCTCACCCACTTGCATGAAATCCGCAATGGTGGGCAGTTTCCGCAATTTGCGGTCCAATGAAGGTCTGCACGCGATCAGTCCCTGGGTGTACGGATGATTTGGTTGTCGGAATATTTTCTCTACAATGCCTTCTTCGACCACGTGTCCTCGGTGCATCACCACCACGCGGTGCGCGATGTTGGCGATAACACCTAGGTCATGGGTGATGAAAATGATCCCCATGCCGCTTTCCTTTTGCAAATCCTTCAAGAGGGAGATGATTTCCGCTTGCACGGTTACATCCAGTGCAGTGGTAGGTTCATCTGCGATGAGGATGTCGGGGTCGCAACTAATCGCCATAGCGATCATTACACGTTGTTTCTGCCCGCCAGAGATTTCATGCGGATAGGAGTCATAAATGGCCTCGGGTCTGGGCAGTTTGACCTTGTTGAAGAGTTCTATGGTTTTGGAACGCGCCTCTTTTTTGGAGAGTTTTTTATGCAAGCGAAGCGCTTCTGCCACTTGATAGCCGCATGTCAATACCGGATTCAGCGAAGTCATGGGCTCCTGGAAGATCATGGCGATTTCATTGCCACGGTATTTGCGCATGGCGTTTTCGCTCAATTGGGCCAGGTCCTCTGTTTTGCCTTCTCGATTCGTGTAAAGGATCGATCCTTGTTGAATGTTCCCAGGTGGACAGGGAATCAAACGCATGATGGAAAGGGAAGTGACTGATTTACCGGACCCCGATTCCCCAACAATGCCAAGCGTTTCGCCTTTGTGTAACTCAAAACCGATTTGGTCGACCGCCTTGAAGGTGTTTCCAAAAACTACGGTAAGGTCTTTGACTTGTAAAATCTTGTCCGCCATTCTGGCGGTGAAATTACAAAACGACGGTTTAGTCTTTTGGACCTCCTTTGGATCGGTTTCTTGTCCCGATTGGATCGGTTTCTTGTCCCGATTGTTGACCAAGACCCCATGCCGGAATAAATGGAACGTAAATTCCAGTAATCCAAATTCATTCCTAATGTATTGAATATCAATTATGTGAATTAATTAAAAAGGGTTCATAGTCAGATGTTTAAACATTTCTGAGATGGGAGTTGTCAATTTGGACTCTATTTACTAATTTTGCGACCCCGATAATAAACTGAATCAAGTGGATACTTTGACTTACAAGACGGTGTCGGCCAATGCCAAAACCGTCAACAAAAACTGGTTGGTGATCGATGCTGAGAACCAAGTTCTTGGCCGATTGGCTTCCCGTATCGCCTTTATGCTTCGCGGAAAGCACAAAACCAACTTCACGCCCCATGTGGATTGTGGTGACAACATCATCGTGATCAATGCCGAGAAGGTTCGCCTGACTGGTAACAAATGGACTGAAAAAGAATACATCCGTTACACAGGCTATCCTGGTGGACAACGATTTGCCACCCCAGAGGAGCTGTTGCGTAAGCACCCGACGCGTATCATCGAGATGGCTGTATATGGTATGTTACCTAAGAACAAATTAGGTAATGCCATCAAGGGCAACATTTATATCTATACGGGTTCCGAGCATCCACATGCTGCCCAGCAGCCCACCCAAGTTTCCATCTGATTAAATACCATCATTTCGCAATAGCATGCAAACAACCCACAAAATAGGAAGAAGGAAAACGGCCATCGCCCGTGTATATGTGCAGACTGGTAACGGCAATGTGACCGTTAATGGTAAAGATTACAAGGAGTACTTCCCCTCCCTGCCCCTCCAATATATCGTAAACCAGGCCTTTGAGGTAACTGGGAACCTTGGCAAGTATGATGTGAAAGCCAACGTTGAAGGCGGTGGCGTAACCGGACAGGCTCAGGCTATCCGTTTGGCGCTTTCCCGTGCATTGGTCTCCATCAGCGAAGAGTCAAAGCCTGCTCTTAAATCGCATAGTCTCCTGACCCGTGACCCCCGTATGGTCGAGCGTAAAAAGCCTGGTCAGAAGAAGGCTCGTAAGCGCTTCCAGTTCTCTAAGCGTTAATCATCATTCATCAGAAAAACTTTCAAAACATACCCTATTACATGTCATCCGTTACCCAGCAGCAATTACTCGACGCAGGTGTTCACTTCGGTCACCTCAAAAGGAAGTGGAATCCAAAGATGGCTCCTTACATTTTCATGGAGCGCAATGGAATACACATCATCGACCTGAACAAAACATCTTCCAAGCTCGAGGAGGCTGCCGCAGCCATCAAGCAAATTGCCAAATCGGGAAAGAAAATCCTTTTTGTGGCTACCAAGAAACAAGCCAAGGATATCGTTACCAACGCAGCCCGTTCGGTGAATATGCCTTTCATACCGAAAGGTGGCCCGGTGGTTGTTTGACCAACTTCTCCACGCAGCGTAAGTCGGTGAAGAAAATGACCGGCTTCGAGAAAATGATGACGGATGGCACCTTTGATAACATCTCCAAAAAGGAGAAGCTTCAAATCACCCGCCAAAAAGCCAAGATGGAAAAGCTCTTGGGTAGTATCGCTGACCTCGTGAAATTACCTGCCGCCCTTTTTATCGTTGATACGGTGAAGGAGCATATTGCCGTGAGCGAAGCCCGCAAGCTGAACATTCCGACCATCGCCATCTGCGATACCAATACGGATCCTACCCTCATCGATTTCCCCATTCCCGCCAACGATGATGCCACCAAATCCATTTCATTGATCATGGATATCATGGTGAAAGCTATCGAAGAAGGTTTGGCTGAGCGCAAAACCGACAAGGAAAGCGATCGCGAGCGTGATGCCGCTGCCGAAGAGGAAGCAGCAGATCGTGGAGAGGATTCAGTTGAAATGACATCTGGTTCCGGTGAAGAAGAAGAAGAGTCGGGCGAAAAGAAGCCTGCCGCAGGCAAAGGCCGCCCTCGCAAGACCACTCCAGCCAAGAAGTAATTTCCAGTTTTAGATTCAATACCCCATGTCAACAGTTACAATTTCAGCAGCAGATGTAAACAAGCTCCGCATGCAAACCGGAGCCGGAATGATGGATTGCAAAAAGGCCCTTACCGAGGCCAATGGCGATTTCGAACAAGCCATTGACTACCTCCGCAAGAAAGGCCAAAAGGTTGCTGCCAATCGTGCCGACAAGGAAGCCAAAGAAGGATATATCCTTGCCAAGACCAACACCGACGCCACCAAAGGCTATTTGGTTGCGCTTTCATGTGAAACCGATTTCGTTGCTAAAAGTGCTGACTTTGTAAAGTTCGCCGACGATTTGGTAAACGTAGCCGTAGCCACCAACGCTTCCAGCATTGATGATTTGAAATCTCAAAAAATGGGCGATCTTACCGTGGCCGACAAACTTTTCGATATCATCGGTAAAATCGGTGAGAAAATCGATATCACCGCCTATGAGGTGATTGATGCCCCCAAGGTGGTTATTTACATTCACCCAGGTAACAGGGTTGTGTCTATGGTGGGTATGTCATCTGCAACTGCCAATTCCGATGTAGCCAAAGACGTAGCCATGCAAATCGCAGCGATGAGCCCCGTGGCGGTCGATAAGGATGATGTGGATTCCCGCACGTTGGAGCGTGAAATCGAAATCGGTAAGGAGCAGGCACGTGCCGAAGGCAAGCCCGAAGAAATGCTTGAAAAGATAGCCCAAGGTAAACTCAACAAGTTCTACAAGGAAAACACCCTTTTGAACCAGCAGTTTATCAAGGACGACAAGATGGATATCCGCACTTACCTCGATAAGTCTGAAAAAGGTCTTACTGTGAAGGTTTTCCGCAGGATCCAGATTGGTTAAACACCAGGTATCACCATACAGGCGCCCCGCAATTTCTGTGGGGCGTTTTCATTTTCCCCGGTTTGGGGTCTTAGTCACTGTGAATCCCCTTATTTTGGTAATTTTGTGACAGATAGCCCTAAACCTGCATGGCATGAAATATAACAGAATCCTCCTCAAGCTGAGTGGTGAGTCGCTCATGGGCGACAAGCAATTCGGTATTGATAATGTAGTGTTGAGCCAATATGCCCGTGAAATCAAGTCCCTGGTCGATAAAAAGGTTCAATTGGCTATTGTAATTGGAGGAGGCAATATTTTCCGTGGACTGCAGGCTTCTGAAGGCGGCATGGATCGTGTGCAAGGGGATTACATGGGGATGTTGGCTACGGTGATCAACAGCATGGCTTTACAGTCTGCGCTGGAAAGTTTAGGTATACAAACGCGATTGCAGTCGGCCATCAAGATGGAAGCGATCTGCGAACCTTTTATCCGCCGACGCGCGGTGCGTCATCTGGAGAAGGGCCGTGTGGTTATTTTCGGCGCCGGCACCGGAAATCCCTATTTCACCACCGATACGGCTGCGTCACTGCGTGCCATTGAAATCGAAGCCGATGTCATCTTGAAGGGCACTCGCGTGGATGGTGTATATACCGCGGACCCGGAGAAAGACAAGAAGGCCAAAAAGTTTGATACAATTACTTTTGGTGAGGTTTTCGAGCGTGACCTAAAAGTGATGCATATGACTGCCTTTACTTTGTGCCAGGAGAATAATTTGCCCATCATTGTGTTTGACATGAATCGCAAGGGCAATTTGTTGAAGTTGGTGAGTGGACAAAAAGTTGGTACCTTGGTTCACAACTCAAAGCCCAAGGCTAAGAAGAAATAACATCATTCGATAACAGCTAAAACTAAAAGTCATGACTGATGAGGTAAAAAAAATCCACGGCGATGCGCAATCCATGATGGAAAAAGCCATCTCCCATTTGGAGACTGAATTGGCTAAAATCCGTGCTGGCAAGGCCAATCCCGCCATGCTGGAAGGCATTCATGTGGACTATTATGGGAACAGCACGCCTTTGAACCAGGTGGCCAACGTGAACACCCCCGACGCTCGCTCCATCGTGATTCAGCCCTGGGAGAAAAGCATGCTAACGCCCATTGAAAAGGCCATTCAAGCTGCCAATCTGGGATTCAATCCTCAGAATGATGGATTATTGATCCGCATCATCGTGCCTCCGCTTACTGAGGAGCGTCGCAAGGAGTTGGTGAAACGTTCGAAGGCTGAAGGTGAGCACGCACGCGTAACCATCCGGAACCTACGCCGTGATGCATTGGAAGGTCTGAAAAAGCTTGCCAAAAACGGATTGCCTGAGGATATGCAAAAAGATGCCGAAACTAAAATACAGCAGCTAACCGACAATTTCATCGCCAAAGTGGAAAAGCATTTGGAGGCGAAGGAAAAGGAAATCATGACGGTGTAATGAATCCTTACCTGATCGGTTCCCTCGGGAGTAATGTTATCTGCGACTACTATGGCATAGTTTGAATTCAATCAATCCGCTTCTGCCGCAGGATTACCATCATAATCCACTGTTTTTAACGGAAAACTGACAAGTTCAACCGCTCCTTTTTTCACTATATTTGTAATAGCTACGCACTCAATTCTCTGGTATTTTCCCAAGATTCAACCAACTGACAGAACCTTTTCCCTTTTTTAACGATTAATTGTTTCGCAATTAAATAAGAACCGTTTACGTCCCCCTTGTGTACCTATTTTATCTGATATGAACGATGCATTGACCCCCCAGGAAGGAGCCTCATCAGAGAATCCTTTGGGCAACAGCGAAAATGCTGTAAATCAAAACACTGAATCTTCTGAAATGGCTGCTGCTGTCGAAGAATCAAGCCCTGAAAAGGAGTCCGTTCCAGCACCACTTCCAGCAACGGAAGAGCAGTTTATGGAGGCGACCCCTATTGATGCTACGGCTCCAACAGAGGAGCTGGAGCCCGAGGAGGATCTTTCGACACTGTCCAAAGAACAGTTGGTGGAGCGCTTGGAGCAGTATGCCGGCGAACAGGAAGTGCCACGATTTAAGGAACGCGTAAACACGGTGCGTGAAAACCTGTCGCAGATATTCTCCCAGGAGAAATCAGCCGCCCTGGATAAGTTCGTGGAGGATGGCGGAAACAAGGATGACTTCAAACCGGCACTCGACCCTTTGGAAGAACGATTCAGCAAGGCGCTTCGCAAGTTCAATAAGCGCAGGATCGAATTTCAGGAGCAAGTTGATAAGCAACGTAAAGTCAGCCTCGATGAAAAAAGGGAAATCCTAGGCTTGTTAAAGGACCTCATTCAGCATGAGGAAAACATGAACAAGGCCTTTGAAAGGTTCCATGAATTGCAAGCCAGATGGCGTGCTGCCGGCCCAGTGCCTTCGGCCGATGCCCAGGATTTGCAGATGAACTACAAGTTCCTCATCGATAAGTTCTATGATTTCATCAAGATCAATCGTGAGTTGCAGGATTTGGATCAACGCCGCAACCTCGACATGAAATTGCGTTTATGTGAGCAAGCCGAAGAATTGTTGTTGGATTCGTCCACCAACGGTGCCTTCAAAAAGCTGTATGCTCTGCAGGATAAATGGCGCGAAACCGGACCGGTCCCTCGCGAGAAAAAAGATGAGGTGTGGGATCGCTTCAAGGCCGCCTGTGACAAGATATTCGATCGTAGAAGGGAGCACGAGCAGCAATTTGAAGAAAAGCGTAAAGCGAATCTGGATGCTAAATCCGCTCTTTGCGAACAGGTGGAAGCCTTAAAACCCACCTCTGAAGCGAAGCACAAGGATTGGCAGGACCTTACCGCCAAGTTATTGGAGTTTCAAGCCGCATGGCGAAAAATCGGACACGCGGGTAAAGCGCACAATGATGCCATTTGGACGCGCTTCCGAAGTGCATGTGATGTGCTGTTCAAATCCAAAAACGATTTTTATCAGAAAAGAAAGCAGGAATATGCTGCCAACTTGCAGCTCAAAACAGAGCTTTGCATTCAAGCAGAAGGGTTGAAGGAAAACACCGATTGGAAATCCACCAGCGAGGAATTGAAGCGTTTGCAAGAAGAGTGGAAGAAGATCGGGTTCGCGGGCGATCGTCAATCAGAGAAAATATGGAAGCGATTCCGTGCGGCATGTGATGCCTTCTTTGCCAGTAAGACGCAGCATTTTTCAAACCGCGACAAGGATAACGATGAGAACCTGGTAAAGAAGAATGAACTGATTGCCCGGATTGAATCCTATGAGGCGGGAACGGATCATCAAGCGGCATTTGAGGAGTTGAAATCATTTCAGCGTGAATGGAACGCTATCGGTTTGGTTCCGATCAAGCAAAAAGATGACGTGAATACACGCTACAAGAAGGCTATCGATGCTCAGTTTACCAAAATAAAATCATCGGATCGACCGCGTGGAACCTACCAACCAAGGAGCGAACAATCATCACGTGTGTACAGTGATAAGGGGGGAGATCCCGAACGCCGATCGTTACTGAATCGCATTTCCGAGTTGAAAAACGATGTACAAATCTGGGAGAACAATATTGGTTTCTTTGCCAAATCGAAAACCGCAGATAAGCTGAAAACCGAGTTTGAGGATAAAATCAGTAAAGCAAAAAGGGAGATTGGTAACTTGATGGAGAAGCTTAAGGACAAGGACTCTCCCAAATCTCCAGCCTCCGAAACCCCAACTGATCCCGTTTGATAGATTGAAAATCAATATAATGCACACAAGGGGCGCTGTAATCAGCGCCCCTTGTGTATTTATTATTAACAGATATTTAACATTGCATACTTGTTAGGGTAATATTATCTTAAGTTTTTTGAGCAATTAAATTAAGGTATTATGAAAAACAAAATCTCATTCATAGCCATTCTTGGGCTGCTCAATCTCACCTCTGCGATTGCGCAGAATGCTTCAACCGATTCACTCCAAAAAGAGGTGGCTCAAATCAAGAAGGATGTTTCCGCACTGAAGCGCTTCAAGTTTTCAGGGTATATACAGCCACAATTTCAAATTGTGGATTCTGCCGGGGCTGCCTCTGTTGCAGGAGGCAGTTTTGCACCTGGTTTGAAAAACAGGTTCATGATTCGTCGAGGTCGATTGAAAGGTGTTTATTCAGCCGCTGAAAACAGCAAGGGTATTACCACTTCACAATTCACATTGCAGATTGATGTCACGGAGCGTGGTATGGTGATTAAGGAAGGCTTTGCCAAGTTCACGGATCCGTGGAAAGGTATCGCTTCGGTTTCCATGGGGATGTTCAACAATCCTTTTGGTTTTGAAGTCGGCTATTCATCCGCGTTGCGCGAAACACCCGAATTCGGTCGAATGTCACAAACATTGTTTCCGAATGAAATGGAAGTGGGTGCCATGCTGACCCTTCAAGGTCCTAAAAAAACCAAATGGAACAAGTACAAACTCGATATAGCCATGGTGAATGGGAATAACGCTCCTGGCTATGGTGTGGATGTTTCCGACTTCGACAGTAAAAAGGATCTGATTGCACGCGCCTCCACAGAACAATCTTTCAAGGATGGCAAGGTGCTGCTTGGTGCAGGCGTTTCATATTATGCCGGTGGCTATCGAATCGATTCGGTGAATGTTTATAAAATGGGTAAATCGGAAACGGGGGACCTAGGATTTCTACTCGACACCAGGGCCGTTGATAATGGTGCTGTATCCATTTCCAATCGTGGGTTCACTGAAAGGACTTACATGGGTGCCGAGCTACGCTTTACATATAAATCCAAGGCAGGTGCTACCACATTACGTGGTGAATACATGACAGGTCAGCAGCCAGGTAGTTCCACCTCTTCCAGAAGTCCTAACGACAAAACACCGATCACCAAAGACACTTACAATCGTGAATTTGCCGGAGCATATTGTTACCTGATTCATGCCTTGCCAAAGTTGCCTCTTGAATTTGTAGTCAAGTATGACTTTTATGACCCCAACACTGAAATTTCAGGCAACGAAATAGGCAAGGTGCCAGGTACTTCCGCAAAGGCTACCAACGAAACGGATTTTAAATATTCGACATTGGGATTCGGTATCAATTGGTACTATGATCAAAACCTACGTTTGATGGCCTACTTTGATTCAGTGAAAAACGAAACCAGCACTTCGCTGTCCGGTTGGGGTTCAGACAAGCAGGACAACGTTTTCACCTTGCGCATGCAAGTGAAATTTTAAGGGCAGGAATTATTTATGCACTTGGATGGACAGCTCTTTGAGCTGCTCGTCGC
>JBMTLM010000042.1:0-10073 GCA_049431185.1 Bacteroidia bacterium
TTTCGACAACCAATACTCGGCAGACATTGGTTACAACCCGAACATAGGGTCTGGAGAAACATTTGAAACCAATAGCATTGTCAAGCCGGCGATTAGCATGGGCCTACATTGGAGAAGAAACGGCGGCAAAAAAACTACTGTCAAGCCGCATTTGAGCTATGGCCTTCAAAACATCAATCAACCAGACATTTCATTTTTCGGTGACGAAATTAAATACCATACCAAACACGTGATTCAAGGGGGAGCCGACATTGCGGTTTCAGATGGTTTCCAGGTGAAGCCCGGATTCTATCACATCAACCAAGGTCCGTTCAACGAAACAGGATTCGGCGTGATAGGCACCTATCAGAATCGCGACAAAAACGAAATACACGGCGGCCTGTTTGGAAAAGCCGGAAAAGCAATGGTCGTTTACGCAGGTTATACAATTGACCGCTTTTTAGTAGGTATGAGCTATGATGTCATGACGGGTCCTGTAAAAGAAGCCGGCAAAGGCTACAACGCATTTGAGCTATCGTTGACATTTACTCCTAAAGCCAAGGAACATAAACCGAAAACCGAAGAGCCCCAAAAAGATCCTGTGCGTTCGCAAAAACCTAAAGAGAAGCCAAAGGCCATTGTTAAAAACGAAGTGCGATCAACAGAAAAGCCAACAGAAAAAACGCCAGTAAGCCGCAATCAACCTCCAGCCGATTCCGTGAAGTCATCTGTTAGTAATACTGTTGCTGCCCCAATTTTACAAGAGCCAATGAAGACGGAGCCCGTACAATCCATCCCAATGCTCATCGCTCGGTTGAATGTAGTTACCGTTCAAATACAAGTTCCTTTGGTTGACGAAGCACCAGCCATGGATGTTTTGGATCCTATTGATGACTCGGATATGGAGCCACAACCGCAGCCAGTAGCTGTGAGAGAAACTCCTGATGCAAACACCACCGTGCAAGCTGACCAAGAAAAGCCTCAGGTGATTCCTTCGGCTGTAAACAAAACACCAACCACACCTGCTCCTGTAACGCCTGCTACAACACCAAACGTTACCCCTGTGACAGCAGCTGCGGAAACCCAACCAACAACTACCACCGTAACACCTGCGACTGCACCAGTGGCTGCTCCGGCGGTGGAAGCTACTGAAAACGTTCCGGTGGCTACAATATCCGAACCAATCACCCAGCAATCGGAAGCACCATCCGTATTTACCCCCATAGTGCCAAACAACAAAATCATTGCTTCCGATTCTGACGGGGATGGTGTGAACGATTATGAGGATCCTTGTCCGTTTATCAAGGGCTCCTTGTCTACGAGAGGTTGCCCCGATTCGGATGATGATGGCATTGTCGACATGGTGGATTTCTGTCCTTTGGAAAGCGGACCGAAATCGAATGGTGGATGTCCGGTTAAAAACGTTGTTTCAACTGGCGGACAAAAGGTGATGGCCACGTTTGACCATGTGTTGTTCAACACGGGATCGACCACGCTGACCATTGACAACACCTATGACATCATCGAACGCGCCGTAGAGTTGATGTACCAGGATAAAAACACCTATGTTTTGATTTCCGGGCACACCGACGCCGAGGGTGACGCCTCCTCTAACATGATGTTGTCACAACAGCGGGCTGATAAGGTAACACGTTATTTTGTGCGGCAAGGCATCAAAGAGACGCGCATCAAAACCATTCCATATGGTGAAAACATGCCGATTTCCGGCAACGCTTCGGAGACGTCGCGCAAGCTGAACCGTCGGGTTGAAATTACGATCTTGAAAAAGAATGATTAGTTCCTGCTGACCAAACTACCCTCAAGGTAAAAAACAGTAGCAACGTTTAGGCTGATCACGTTTTTAGCCACCGCCACATAACCTTTGTCTTCCATGAACCGGTTCACCGGATTGGCGGCTGTATCCCGTATGCTTAGAACGTCGTTCAGTTCTATTGCGAAAACCGTCGGACGGTGCAGGTCGAAGTCAAAGCCCATCAAAACCTCCATTTCGTGTCCCTCCGTATCGATGCTGACAAAATCAATGTGTGTATCCGCAGGAACATGTTGTCTTTGGATTTTCCCCATGGTAGTGATGGGCACCTCTATGGTAGAGGTTACCTTGTGTTCCATTCCACAGGATTGCAACGTTTCAAACGAAAAGGTATTCATCCCCGGCTCATCCTGTAGCATGAAATATTTCATTTTCCCGTCCGAAGAGCCGATGCCGGTTTCGATATTGATGTCCCGCGGGCGGTTTTGATCAAACAATTTCATGCTACCTGGGCGGGCATCAATGTTCACGCCCCGCCACCCTAAGCGGTAAAAGTAGTAGGTGTTAGAGCTCGTATGTGGATGAAACGCGCCCACATCCACATAGAAACCTGTTCCTTTTTGTCCGACCTGCCTCATCAAGGCCGTAATCACCAACTCCTCTCCACATTGACTGAAACACTTTTTCGTCAGGAACAGGTTAGGGAATATGGTTCCTAAAAACCCCTTGGGTTTAAACGCCATAACTACATGTTTTGGGGTGTGAATTTACACGCTAATGTCTTTAAACGATAAGCCTCGCCTTGATTTTTTCCACTCAGCGTAGAGGTTGTTTGCTTAATCCTATATTTGTTAAAAATTGTGCTGCCATGTTGAACCTTCGCCGAATTACTTATGCATTGATATGCTTGTTGGGGGTAAGCGCTCCTTACATTTCAAAATCACAAGACTCGGTTGTAGTAAGTCGGGTCTTTACTTATTGTTTGGAGCAAGGCAAGTCCTACGAACGGCTCCGACATTTGTCTTTTGCTATTGGTAACCGACTGAGCGGATCCGCCAACGCAGACAAGGCGGTGGAATGGGCCCTCAAAACCATGCAAGCGGAAGGTCATGCCAATTGTTACCTGCAGGAGGTAATGGTGCCGGTTTGGGTTAGAAACGATATAGAGCGTTTAACACTGTTGGGTGGAAAGAAGCCTGCGCCATTGAGTATATTCAGCCTTGGCGGAAGTGTTGCAACGCCCAAGGGGGGCATCAGGGCCGGTGTGGTAGAGGTGCGCTCGTTTGAAGAATTAGAAAAACTTGGAAGGGCTAACATCGAAGGGAAAATGGTTTTTTATAACACACCCATGAAGCAGCGGTTTTACCACACCTTCGAAGCCTATGGTGATGTGGGTAAATACCGTTGGGCGGGCGCCCAAAACGCCGCTAAATTCGGCGCTGTCGCTTCCATTACCCGTTCATTGACGTTGGCGATGGATGACCATCCGCACACCGGCGGAATGGGCTATGTGGATGGGGTGGCCAAAATTCCTGGCTGTGCCATTTCCACCCTTGGGGCCGAAAACCTGAGTCGTGCATTGGCTGAAAACCCCAACCTAGAACTTCAGTTGGAAATGAATTGTGAAACAAAACCCGATCAGCTTTCACATAATGTAATTGCTGAAATCCGCGGCACCCAATTTCCAGAGGAGATCATCGTTGTGGGAGCCCATTTGGATTCATGGGACAAGGGCCATGGGGCGCATGACGATGGAGCAGGATGTGTGCAATCAATGGAATTGATAAATGTTTTCAAGGATTTAAACCTGAAACCGAAGCGGACCATTCGTGTGGTGTTGTTCATGAATGAGGAAAACGGCGTACGTGGTGGTAAAAAGTATGCCGAGGAGGCTAAAGCCAAAGGAGAAAAACACATCGCCGCCATCGAATCCGATGCGGGCGCGTTTACGCCAGCGGGCTTCTCTTCATCCTGTTTGGATGAATCCAAACGCGAATGGTTGCGTAAATGGAAGGGGTTGTTTGAGCCATATGCCATCTTTCAATGGCATCACGAAGGGGGTGGCGTAGACATCGGCCCCCTTAAGGAACAAGGTACCTTGTTGATTGGGTTGCGCCCTGACTCGCAAAGGTATTTTGATTACCATCATACCGACATCGACACCTTTGACAAGGTGAATAGACGAGAGTTGCATCTTGGTGCAGGCGCACTGGCCAGTCTGGCTTGGTTGCTGAGTGAATACGGCGTGGGGCCTTCAACTGACAAGTGAAAAACGATCACGATCCAAATCAACAGGAAAATCCTTGCGAGCTTTCAGAAGCGCATTCAAGTCTAATGAGACCGTTACCACGGATCCTTTGTAAGGCTTGATGTTCGTCATCGATTCTCCCCACATATCGTGTACCACGCTGTCGCCTGCATATGCCAGGTTCTTACCATCGGTTCCCACTCGGTTGACCGCAACCACATAGCACTGGTTTTCGATGGCTCTGGCCACCAACAATGACTTCCAGGCGTGACGTCGTCTTTCGGGCCAGTTGGCTATATACAACATTACATCGTAATCGTTCTTGTTTCGACTCCACACCGGAAACCGCAAGTCGTAGCATATCTGAGGACAAATGCGCCAACCTTTATAGTCGATGACCACTCTTTTTCTTCCCGCAGTAAAAACACGATCCTCGCCGGCCATTCTGAATAGGTGACGCTTGTCGTAATGAACAACTCTACCACCGGGCTCTACCCAAACAAACCTGTTGAAATGGTTTTTCCCGACACATACCACGAGGCTTCCGCAAACCACCGCGTTTTTCCGTTTGGCCGTTTCCAACATCCACTGTAATGTTTTGCCATGCATGTGCTCAGCTACCTTGGGTGCGTTCATGGTAAAGCCGCTTGTAAAAACTTCAGGCAAAACCACCACATCCGTGGAGCCTTTTTTGATGCCCTTGAACAGCTCATCCATCAACATCCTGTTGCCGTTTCCATCTTCCCAAAGCAAGGTCGTCTGGATGAGTGTAACACGTAACTTTTTCATGGCTTAGACAATGTTGTTGAGTTTTTCCGCTGCCGCTTTCAGGGTGGAGTCCTCTTTGGCAAAACAAACCCTGATCAGGCGCATATCACTATCGGGCGCCTTACAGAAAACCGAAACCGGAATGGTGGCTACGCCATGTTCACGAGTGATGCGTTCGGCAAACGTGGTATCTTTTTCGTCAGAGATCCGTGAGTAATCCAACAACAGGAAATAGGATCCCGAACAGGGCCGAATACCGAATTTCGAAGGGCTCAGTAAGGAGGTAAGCAGATCACGCTTTGCTTGATAAAAAGCGGGAATGCCCGTGTAATTTTCAGGGTCGGTTAGGTACTCCGCCAAAGCGTGTTGCAAAGGCGTGTTGGCCGCAAAAACCATGTATTGGTGCACCTTTCTAAACTCCTTCGTAAGGTTGGCGGGCGCAACACAATATCCGGTTTTCCAACCCGTGGCGTGTACAGTTTTTCCAAAGGAAAAAACGACAAAGCTCTTTTCTGCCAACTTTGGATAATTCAACACGCTCAAATGTTTGAGTCCGTCGAAAACAATATGCTCATATACCTCGTCGCTTAGGATAAATATATCTCTGCCGTGCACAATCTTTTCAAGCTGTTGCATATCCTTTGCCGATAGCACGGTGCCCGCAGGGTTATGAGGGGTGTTGATGATGATCATGCGTGTTTTGGAGGTGACCGCCCTTTTCACTTGCGTCCAGTCCATTTGAAAGCCCTGATACGGCAACTGAATTTGTACCGGCACCCCGCCATGCAAACGAATGGCCGGCACATATGAATCATAGGCAGGCTCGAATACAATGACTTCATCGCCTTCATTAACCGTAGCGGCAATGGCGGTATAAATGGCCTGTGTTCCTCCGGCCGTGACGGTGATCTCGTTCTCGGGGTCCACGGAACAGCCGTAACTATTCTTCAGCTTTTCAGCGATGGTGCTTCTCAATTCGGGAACTCCGGCCATTGGGGCATACTGGTTAAACCCCAACTCCATCTTTTGGTGCACCAAACGGATGAGCCTAGGGTCAACGGGAAAGTCGGGAAACCCTTGCGACAGATTGATGGCGGCGTGCTGTTTTGCAAGAGCGGACATCACCGTGAATATGGTGGTACCGGTGTTGGGAAGCTTCGATTTAAAAACACCAGGGAAATTCATTGGGTTGGCTTGTTTACTTCCATGCAAATCTACAAAACCGCCGCCCTTATGAAGCCTGGAACCGTTTCACATGAAAACTATTTATCGCGGCTCAATGTTAACCCACGTAAGCACCCTTGAGCCTTGCGAAAGCCCTGGAACATTCCTGACCTTCCCGTTTTTAGTTTGTCCACCAAGGGGGACAAAGGCGACAACATGAACATTTGTACTTATGTTACGGCTGTGAGTATGGATCCTAAGCTGTATCTGGTGGCTGTTTATGATAACACCCTGACCCTGGATTACGTAAAGGGCTCTAAGCACGTGGTGCTGCAATTACTGCATGAGCAGCATTTCAGTTTGGTTAAAATGCTCGGACAAAAAAGCGGTAAGGCGATCAACAAGATGTCGTGGCTCGAAAAGAAAGGGGTGGTTGGCGAGTGGCAATCGTTCCGTGTCATTAAGGGTGCATGCGCCTATGTGCTGCTCGAAAAAACCAAACAAATTGCCTCCGAAGGCGACCACGAGCTTTTTTTGTTCAAGGTTATAAAGCACAAATCATTTGCATCGGAATGCCTAACCACGGGGCAGCTTCGCCAAAAAAACATCATACGATAATGAAACACCCATACGTCACCATTGAAGCAGCGGAGCTGGATGCAATGAATCATAGAAAGCGGGGGTTGCTATTGAACTCACTTGCCGGATTCCGTATGGCAGTAATGGTGGGTACGATTTCACCGCAGGGGGTGTTCAATCTTTCCATTTTTAATTCGCTGGTGCATTTGGGAGCCGATCCGCCCTTGTGGGGGTTGGTGCTGCGACCGAACCCGTTGGAGCGCGATACTTACCGAAATATCGAACGCCTCCACACTTACACACTCAATTATATTCCGTTATACGAGCGGGAGGGAGCGCATCAGTGCTCTGCCAAATACGACCCTTCAGTATCCGAATTCGATTCATGCGGCTTTGAACCAGAATTGATCGACGGATGTATCGCGCCGTTTGTCAAAAGTGCATTGGTCAAGATACAGATGGAACTGGTTTCGGTCATACCTGTTCCGTTAAACCAAACAAGCATCATGATTGGAAAACCTGTTGCTATTACCATGAAAAGCGAGTTGTTGGGTGCAGACGGATTTGTAAATCTGGCCGACCATGGAATACTGGGCTGTATGGGCCTCGACGCCTACATAAGGGCTCAGCTGTTGGACCGATATGAGTATGCACAACCCGGAAAGGCCGTTTCAAAAAAAGAGAGCGATCTATAAAGCCATCCTCATAATAACGGCAAGCTGAAGGAAAAGGTGGAGCCTTCGCCAATGGTTGACTTCACTTCTAGCTTGCTGCCGTGATGGGTTAAGAAATCGTGAACCAGCTGAATGCCCAAGCCGTGACCCTTTTCCATGTTTGTGCCGTCGCGTGAAAATGAAATGCCCGCGTTGAGCATCTGCACCTCTTCCTGAATCATTCCCCTTCCGGAGTCGATTACATCAAAACACCATCCGCTGGGACAAGGTTTGGAGGTAAGTGTTACTGTTCCGCCGTCTGGGGTGAACTTGAAAGCATTTGAAATCAGGTTGCGGAAAACCGCCTCAACCATGTCTCGGTCGCACATTACCCGTACACCCTCGCGGTGCGTGAAGCGATAATCGAACAGAATGTTCTTCCCTGGGCTGAGTAGCTTACAATAAGCCTCTACAAATCGATATATCTGTTCTATGTTCACCGCCGTTGGATTGTAAACGACGGCGTCCTTTTGTATGCGCGACCACAACAGCATATTATCCACAAGGTCCAAGGTTTGACCCATGCGCGATTTGAACTGCTCAATCATTTTCTCCTGAACATCTGGTGACAACTTACCTGGCACCAATACATCCAATCCCGAATACAACAATGCCAGGGGGGAGCGCAAGTCGTGCGATAACACCGACATCATTTTGTCGCGCGTAAAAATGGCCGTCTTGAGTTGGTCGTTTCGCCGATTCAAATCCTCGGCTTGTTGAAAAAGCCTTTGCTGAACAGAATCATTGGCTTTGATCAGGAAAACGGCCTGTACGATGATAACCGCCGAAGCACCTACCACATTGATGGTTCTTTCCACAATCATCGACATCGAACCGGCGATATATTCGTGGTCACCTATTTTCCATTCAAAAAACTGTAACACCACCATCAAGGCCAGCAATATGGCGGAAATAACATAGCCGGTGATGCGTTCCTTGCCTTGGAAGGTGATCAGGATGCCCAAAATAATCGGCACAAAAAAGGCGTTCGCAAACATGTCAGGTCCTGAATAAAGCACGATCAGGGTGACCAAGGAAGATATTTGGAAAGCGTTCCAAACCTTGGAATAATAATAATGACCATAGCTATACAAAAGCCAAGTGATAGACACCCCCGGGAGCGCCGCCAGGGTCACAAAGGCTTGTTCCTTTTGGTCAATGGCCAGATTGATGAAAAAAAAGATGACAGCATATGAGGCAACGATCCACATCAGGGTCACGTGCAAACGTTGACCCAACTCCTCCAATAAACTGCTGGAGTTTAATTCTTGGCTAGCTTTGTTTGGCGTTTCAGTGGACATGTAATATCTCTAATGCGCGTGCTTATTGCGCTGCCGATAACGGAGTCTCGCCATTGTTTTTTACAAACCACATCATATTACATTCCCGGTGTGTAATGTTATATCCGATGTAGAAGTTCAGTGGTAGAGGGGGAGAGCTCCTGTAGGCGGCTGCCAGGGAAGACTGGTATCTGCCCCTGAACAGCGAAATGGAGCGCGTATATTAGCCCCACAGCTGCCGTTTCCAGGCGTTTTCTTCAAAACTGTAGAGCGGTATTCCAGAATCGTCTTGAAGCACATACCGTGCGTTGTTGATGATGGTTGACCGGATCGTGGAAAACGAACTGTTATGCATGAGATAGGAGGCTGCTTTTAGGAAAACACCGTACGGCTCAATTTTGTTCACGTACTTCAGTAGTCGGTCGTCGCGCTCCAGGCCGCTGTCAGATAGGTCAAAGCGGAAATAATCCAGCTCGCGAACCTTGCCTTTGAAATCATGGAACTTGATTTTCACACCGATGGCCTTTTCAGGGTCTGTAATCACGGCAACGCCAGCGGAATCAAGATCAAAATGCTCGAGCGTGGAAATGGAATAACCGTATCTGCGAATGTAAAAAAGCAACAGCGGTAATGCTCCATTGAGCTCCTTCTGATTCAACTCGGCCCGCATGCTCAACGTTCTAAAGAACCCTAGGCGGTTGGAAAAATAGAGTGATTTATAAATCTTGTCTGCATGAGCCTTGAGAACCCTTTTGTTGCCCGTATCGGCGATCACGGTGCCTACCGGCTCTAATCCCACCAGCACATAGCGATCAACATTTTTAAACAACGGATCAACATGCAGAAAGTCGGCGCCCGCAAAGGGATAAAACAATGCTGTAGATTCAGATGCAGGGGCCACCACCGTATCCGCCCAGGCTTTCATGTTGTTGATTTTGTTCTCCACCATGTATTCCCATTCACGCGCGCCACGTCGTTCCAAGCGCATATAAGAGGAGTCGGCGTAAAATGGGGCGAAATATTTTTCAGCGGGAAGGCCGCTGACGAGTGATGCATAATCATTCACAAATGTATCGACCGTATAAGTGACGGGAGTGGGTGGAGGCGGTAGCGTGTCTTGGGCGATGGTTGTGTCGACAACGGAAGCGGCTGTCTGGCCGGCTGGCTCGTTAGCCGGACCACAGGAACCTATGGCTATCAAAATGACGAGAGCCCCTTTGGGGATCCAATGAGATTTTTCCATTTGAAATGGCTGGGAGTGTGGTTTTGATTGGGGGCAAATATCCATTTTTTTTACCACTTGATTGCCTCTTAGCCACGCTAAATTCGGTGTTCCATAAGCCTTTGTACATTTCCACGATTTTGAATACTTTTAGGACACGTACAAAATCTTTAAATAAATGATTAAACCACTCTATTTCACACGGTTGTTTGTGGCAACTGCGATCGCTTTGTCGAGCTGTACACAACCGACCAACCGTCCAGAGGAATCTACTGCCAACCAACCCATCAATCCCACAGGCGGCGTCGCTCAACAAGCGGCATCATCAGACCCTGCTGTTTTATCCCAA
>JBMTLM010000043.1:0-10057 GCA_049431185.1 Bacteroidia bacterium
CTGCCGCAAGCAAGTTCGGTTATGAACGAGATGCATTGATCGGAAAGAAAATTGAAATCCTTATACCGGACCGGTTCAGCCAAGGACATGTGAAGCGTCGCAATCATTTTAATCAGGCGCCGCATGCTCGACCGATGGGCCAAGGATTACAGTTATTCGCGAGGAGAAAAGATGCGACTGAGTTTCCAGTGGAAATCAGTTTGAGCAATTTCAAGTTAGATCAAAATTCATTTGTGATCGCTTTTATCATAGATGTATCGGAGCGTGTAGCCTTTTTGAATCAGATCAAAATTGAAAAAGAGTTGGCGCAGATGTACCTGGATATCGCGCCGGTGATGTTTCTTGCCTTGTCTATGGACGAAAGGGTTACCTTGATCAATCAAGAGGGCTGTCGCATCATTGGATTACCGGAAAGTGCCATCATCGGCAAAAACTGGTTTGACATCTTTAAACCAAAAGATACAGGAGAAGCCGAACGACTCAGGTTTCAATTGTTAAAGAACACGCCTCCAGACCAACCGTTCAACGTTGAATATGAAAGCATCATCATCAATTCCAAAGGCGAAAAGCGAATCATAGCAGGCAAAGCCGTCTTGATTCGTGATGCCAGCGGTGTGCCAATAACGCTACTAGCCTCGGCGGAGGATGTTACAGAGCAGCGTAAACAAAAAGAACGCATTGAATTGGCCAACCAGGAAATCAAGATGAATGCCGAAGAAATACTGAAATTGAATTCTGAGCTGGAAGATCGTGTAGCGAAGCGCACCCAAGAGTTAGGGGATCTCATCGGTAAAATGGAAATCACCAATGCCGAGCTGGCCACGGAGGTACGGGAGCGTCGGCAAGCCGATGAGCTATTGCAGAAAAACCGAGAGGAATTGAGCGCATCCTTGGAAAAGGAAAAAGAACTCGGCGAACTGAAATCGCGATTTGTAACCATGGCTTCCCATGAGTTCAGAACGCCCTTGAGTACAATTCTTTCATCTGCCTCATTAGTCTCCAAATACAATGGCGCCGACCAACAAGAGCAAAGGTTGAAACACCTGGACCGCATCAAATCATCTGTCAACAACCTTACCTCCATCTTGAACGACTTCCTTTCCATAGGAAAACTCGAGGAAGGAAAAGTACAATGCGCCCCTACGGAATTCGATGTGGTTTCGTTTGCCAAAGAACTGACAAGTGAGCTTCGGGAACTGACCAAACGGGGACAGACCATTACCTATGTTCATGATGGTGATGAAAGTGTAGTGAAGTTGGATAAAAACCTAACGCGCAACATTTGTATCAATCTGCTCAGCAATGCCATTAAGTATTCGAATGAAGGCTCTTCCATCTTTTTCAAAACGAAATTCGCAGATGACCATATAGAGATCGAGGTGATAGACCAAGGCATTGGCATTCCTGTACACGAGCAACAACATGTTTTCGACCGGTTCTTCAGGGCTAACAATGCCATGAACATCCAAGGAACAGGTCTGGGATTGAACATTGTGCGTAAATACACCGAACTGATGGGTGGAAGCATCTCATTTAAAAGCTCCGCCGATAATGGAACCACCTTCTCCGTTATTTTACCGCAAAGTATTGATGTTCAATAAATATTTTTGATTAAATGACGAATATCATCTACAAATATTGCTGACCTTTTAATTTGGCATCACCTTAAAAAAAACCACATGAAAACACTTTTAGTGATTGAAGACAATCCGGAAATGCGTGAAAACACCTCCGAGATTTTAACCTTGGCCGGTTACCATGTAATTACTGCTGAAAACGGCAAAACGGGTGTGGACGCTGCTATGAAAACACACCCTGATCTCATTATTTGTGATGTGATGATGCCGGAGCTGGATGGTTACGGTGTTTTGCATGTGCTCAGCAAGAACCCAAAAACCTCTGGGATACCATTTATTTTTCTCACGGCAAAATCTGAAAAAGAGGACTTCCGCAAAGGCATGAGTTTGGGTGCTGACGACTATATCACCAAACCCTTTTCGGATTCCGAATTGATGGATGCCATTGAAATGCGACTTCGAAAATCAGAGTCATTAAAAAAGGATTTCGACCGGAGTGCGGCAGGTTTGAATGACTTCTTCAATAACGCAGAGTCGCTGGACGCGTTGATTAAGCTGACAGGTGATCGCAAACCCAGAACCTACCATAAAAAAGAAATCGTTTTTCAAGAAGGCAATTTGCCCAATGCCGTTTACTTCATCGGATCGGGGCGTGTGAAGACTTTCAAAACCAATGAAGACGGTAAGGAGTTCATCACCGGCATGCATGAGCCGGGTGATTTCATCGGTTACCTTCCCATGTTGGAGGGCGGTGACTACAATGAATCGGCGGCTGCGTTGGAGGATAGTGAAATTTATCAAATCCAGAAAAACGACTTTGTTACCCTCATCTACTCGAACAGGGAAGTGGCCAATCGATTCATCAAGATGCTTTCGAATAACTTGATTGAAAAGGAGGAGCGCTTGCTCAGTTTGGCCTATAACTCGGTTCGCCGTAGAGTGGCAGAGGCGTTATTGATGTTACAACAAAGACACCAAAACAATCCCAGTATCCATATTTCCCGCGAGGACCTTTCCAACATCGTAGGCACAGCCACTGAATCATTGATACGCACCCTTTCCGATTTTAAAGAAGAGGGATTGGTGGAACTCAAGGCTGGACAGGTACGCGTTTTGGATAGCCGCCGATTGGAGCACATGAAGTTCTAACATTTGTTTACATACGAATATGCGAGTGGAAATACGGATGGTGCGCAGCCATGCCGAATCCGAGGTTTATATCCGTTTGCCGTATGTGCTCTATAAGCATGAGTCATGTTTTGTCCCGCCTTTACTTCGCGACGAACGTCGCTTTCATGATCCGCAACATAACGGTGCCATCATCAAATGTGATACCGTTCGATTTTTAGCCTATGTCCAAGGACAACCAGTGGGTAGGATCATGGGCATCATCCACCATGGCTATAACCATTTGCATGAGCAAAATGATTGTCGGTTTTTCCAATTGGATTGCATCGACGACGTTGAAGTTGCACAAATGTTGCTGACAACTGTAGAAGCATGGGGAAAGGCCATGGGCATGACCAGGATGATTGGTCCGTTTGGCTTTTCAGAAAAGGATCCACAGGGAGTGCAAATCGAGGGTAGCCATTTGGAGCCGGTTATTGCATCCGCCTCGCATCCCGATTACCTGTGCAAACTGATTCAATCTGCAGGTTATCTAAAATTCAAAGAATGTGTAAGCTTTATAGTGCAACTGCCTATTCAGTTGCCAAAAGTTTATCGAGACATTTTCAAAAGACTTCAGCGTGAATCCCGATATAGGGTCCTATCAATCAAAAGCCGAGCCCAACTCAAAACATATTTTAAGGATGTGCAATCGCTATTGAACTTAGCCTACGAGCATATTTATGGCTTCGATTCCCTTTCGGAGGAAGACATTCAAAACATGGCCGATGAGTACCTCAGTTTGATCAATCCCCAGTTTGTCAAATTTGTGGAATATACTCCCGAACAACGCATAGTAGGGTTTGTTTTAGCCATGCCCAATCTGGCCAAGGGCTTCCGAAAGGCGAATGGAAGTTTGTGGCCTTGGGGATTGCTACAGTTGATTTGGCAATTGAAACACTCAAAAAAGTTAGATCTCCTTTTGGGCGGCGTACACCCTGCACATCAAGGAAAAGGTCTTACCGCTTTATTGGCGATGGATTTGATGAAAAGCGCAGCGGATGCTGGTATGCATCAACTTGACAGCCATTTGATTTTAGAGGACAATGCTTTGATGTGTGCCGAAATGATCCGCTTAGGCGGATCATTGGAAAAACGATATAGGATTTTTCAAAAGTCCATATGACTTGTTTTCAATGCATTAACATTCGTAACTGTCGGCCTCAGAAGCTTTTGTAAAATAATGTCTAAACAGCTTTTTTTGAATTTTCAGAAGGTTTATTTGTCTAATTTTGACGCAATCGTTATATTGTGTCTGTTATGAAATCTCAAACGATAGCAGCCACACATCAGCATCATCTGTCTGACAATCGCATGCATTTCCGTCCCGAACAGATTAAATTATTGGTAGTAGATGATCACGTGATCATTCGAAGGGGGTTGAAATTTTTCTTAGACACCCACTTTGGCATCAAGAATTTCCATGAGGCCGACACGTGTATCGCCGTGCGTGAGATGGCATTGGCCTTTGAAATCTCTCATATCATATTGGATCTACAGTTAAATGATGGAAATTCCATCGAAATCATTTCCGAATTATTAGAGCAGATTCCAGATTTGAAAATTTTGGTTTATACCATGAGCCCGGAAGAGGTATTCAAGTCCAGGTTGTTAAAAATGGGTGTGACCGGTTATTTGAATAAACAAACCGACGAGCAGACGGTGATTGATACCATGTCTGCGTTTTTCTCAGGAAATTTAAAGAAACCAGAGGTGGCTTCTTCGGAAAAATCGAGTAATGACCCATTCTCCATTTTATCGGAGAGGGAACTGACTGTTATGACCTACCTCCTAAAAGGAGAAGGCATCAAGGAAATCAGTGGCCGACTCAATTTGAAATCGAGCACCGTAGCCACCTTCAAGGCTCGGATTTTCAATAAACTTTCGATCAGTAACATCATCGACCTCAAGAATCTGGTCGAATTGTACAAATCGAAAAAATAACTACAATCAACATGCGGTGTAAGACCAAGGCGATGTTTGCATTAACGCCATGGAAAATATTTTTAATGGCATTTTGTGCTTTTCCCTTCCCGTTTTTCTTAAAAGCGCAGGAGGTCGACCGGCATTATGTTACTCAATACACCTCCAAGAATGGTTTGCCGCAAAATTCAGTGAAAAGCATGTTCATGGATGCCAACCGGTTTATTTGGATGACCACGGAAAGCGGCTTGGTGCGGTTTGATGGCCACGACTTCAAGCTTCACAATCGAACGAGCTTGAATGGCATTTCCAACGACCGGTTTCAATTCATTTATCACACTTGGGATCGGAAGCTGGCCTTGACAGATGACATTGATGGCAATCTGGTAGAGATTTCCAATTCAAAAGTGCGATTGGTTCATAAAGTACAAAAACCCCGTATGTCGGGATACTTTATACGTGGTGCTGCTCCTGACCTCCCCTTTCTAATCAATGCCGAATTGGAAAACATCAGTGGTCTTCGCGAGGAAGAGACCACACCTTTTATCCATGTGATGCCTGTCGATAGCGACCGATATGCCTTGACTGTCCAAAGCGGACTGGCCATCTATTCAAAAAAGGCAAGCAAGATTACTTCCAGAATTACCACGCCGACAGGCAGCGAAGTAATTACAGCCTTCATGGTGGATCAAAACGTTTACTGCATTGATGAACAAAGGAACTGTTTCAGGCTGTCTACTGATATCAGAACTTTAGAACCAGTGGCTTTGACTGGTTTTGATGATTTGATTTTGGACTATAGACATATGCCTTGGAATTATTTTCACAATCAAGCATATGTGACATATGACAAACACCTGTATCGGATCAAGGTGGATGGATGCCCAAATGCATTAAGGGCCATTAAATGTCTGGATAACTTGGCTGATAATGTTTACGTATCTGATGTCTTCCATGATGAGAAAAGCGGATCATACTTTGTGTCAACTTCGACCAAAGGGTTGTTTGTGTACAGACGTCAATCGCTAAAAACCATACTAGTGACTGAATCAGAAAACGTTTTGGCTAATTGTTTTTATGCCCAAATCGAAATTGATTCAAATTACGTTTATGCCGGATGGGACATGGACGTTTCAATAAAAGGATATAGGCCGTCAAAATATAGATTGAAAAGAGGTGCCAGTTTATTTTATTTTGCTACAAAAGAGAACAACAAACGAGTCCTTTATTCCTACGGCAACCTACTCCGATCGCTGGATTTAGCCACCAATATCACTGACTCGATATCAGCAACATCCGATATCAGGTTTTATGGAATGGCTCAAATTGGCGACTCGGTTTTAGTGGCCAGTAGCGAAGGATTATACTCCGTAAATGGAAATCAAATCAACAAACTTACAAGCCTTGGATTAGAAGGTTACAACCAGCGCGTCTCCACAATCATCAAAATGGATGACGATAATATTTGGCTGGGCCATTGTGATGCTATTATATCTTTCAACCCAACAACGAAACAACTAACCCACTTGGCGGATATGAAAGGTGTTAGCGTCCGCATCATTGAAAAAATCGGAGACTTGGTTTTAATTGGAAGTTATGGTCAAGGGTTTTATGCTTACCATCAAGGTGAGTTTGTGCGCTTTCCGGAAGACCCAAGCCAAAAACTATCCAAAACGCACAGCTTTCTGCTTGACCACAATAACCTGGTCTGGATGTCAACCAATACAGGCCTCGTGAATGTTGCACTGCAGGATTTGAAAAACTTCCTTGCCGACAGCAATGCCACCCCTTATTATTATGCATATGGCATCATAGATGGAATCATCAACAATGAATTCAATGGCGGATGCACACCAACACACATAAGGTTGAAAAACGGTTACGTGTCTTATCCTACCATGGAAGGATTGGTATGGGTGAAACCCGAAGATGTCTTAAGGGATGTGCCGAATGAAAAAATATTTATCGATGAAGTACTTTTAAATGGCACACAAATACCCTTTAACGGAACATTAAATATCCCCAGTTATTATGACGAAGTTACAGTAAACTTTAGCACACCTTACTGGGGCAATATTGAGAACCTGCAGGTTGAGTATCGAATCAAGGGGATTTGGGATGATTGGCGACCAACAGAGGGAGGGGGGCGTTGGGTGGATTTCGCTAACCTTGATCACGGTAATTATACTTTACAAATCAGAAACAAATTATCGGGATCGAATGAACATTCCGTCATGCTGGAAATTCCCGTAGTTGTTGAACCGGAATTCTATCAGACTAAAGGATTCGTTTTAGGCTCGACCATCTCAGGGTTAATGCTGCTTTGGGGATTGTTCAGAGCAAACAGCGCCCGAGTTGTACGCCGGAATAAATTCCTAGAGAACCAGGTTGGGATGAGAACCCGCGATCTGCAGCTTTCTAATGATAAATTGAATGGTACCATTATAGATTTAAAGGAAAAAGAATATAAACTTAGAGAATCGATTCGCATTAAAGACAAATTGATTTCCATTATATCCCATGACATCATCACACCGATCAAATTCCTGTCGATTGTGAGTAAAATGTCAAGCAAGACCCTAGAAGAAAAAAGCGGCGATTCAAAAGAAAACATGCGATACATTGGTGCAGCTGCCGAAAAGATTTACAATAACGCCTCCAACATCCTCAATTGGATAAAACTGCAAAACGACCTCATTTCCATTCATAATCAAAACGTAGCACTTTACGATTTCACTGAAGAGCTGATTTCTCAATACGAAGATGTAATAGACGAGCAACTCATCCGATTTGAAAACATGATTGATGAGGAAGCCATCATCATTACCGACCCGAACATATTGAAAATCGTGGTACAAAACTTACTCGCGAATGCGATCAAGTACACCAAGAGCGGCACCATTTCAATTGCATCGGAAATGGACGGGATGGGCAATTTTAACATCAGCGTAAGCGATACCGGAAGCGGCATGCCTGAAAAAATATTGGAAAAAATAAAAACCATTAAGCGACAAACCTTGGCAGGTGAATTTGATGCAGACGATCCGGATACCGGAAACCAACTGGGCTATTTTATTATTTTTGATTTCGCTCGACTTTTAAACGGCGATGTGAGTATTCAAAGTGCCATTGGTATTGGAACAGTGGTTACATTACATCTACCCCCCCCCCCGCAATAGCTAAAAAGAATTAGGGCTAGACCAACCACTTGGTTGATCATGGCTTAAAGATGATTTGCACGGCGATTGTTCCAGGAGACTCGATTTTCATTGGCCTTAGTGAATATTCCAGATTGGCAACATTATTCGCCACCAACATCAAAGACCATTGCGTATTGGGACTGTATCCCACTCTAGCATCCGTCACCCAAGTGCCATCGGCATTTTCTTCCCGATACTTGATAATGCCATCAGGAAAACTGGTGTTTTCCTGTAAATCAAAATTGTAAAATGCATCGTCAATATTTTCCATAAATGAATAATATCGACATGAAAAACCAATTATCCACTTTGCAATTCTGAATTCCATATCATATTTGATCAGTTGCCTGAACCGGTATTTAAGAAGCAAACCTGAAGTGTCTGAGCTCGTGTTAAGATAGGTGAGCTGTTCAGGGATAAAACCGTCTTCAGGTCGGGTAACTCCGATGACGGCATCCGGTTGACGCGTTCTTGGATTGATGAACGTATACGTAGCGAAAAACGTAGCAGCAACTTGTTGAGAGAAATTCCCTTCCGCAAGCGCGGTAACTTCTAACCCTTCCACTTCCGAATTGCCACTATTGACAAATTTAAAACCACTTGCACCAGGCTCCCAATCGGCAAAAATATATTCGATGGTGTTGTAATACCGCTGATTGAAAAAGGCGGCATCCAAGAAACCGAGCCATTTACCGATTTTGAAACCCTGTCGGAAACCCACCTCGGCAGCTGTACTTGATTCAGGTTGCACATTTGGATTGGGGAACACATTAAAACCGCCAGCTGATGTCTGAATGAATCGCTCCGTGATGGTAGGATATCGATAACCTTGGCCGAAGGATGCGCGCAGATGAGTGCCCTTCCATGGCTCGTAATTCAAGCCTCCCCTAAAGACCGGCTTACCTGATGTGCCATCACCATTGATACTAAAGCGCTCTAATCGTAATCCTCCCTGAAGAATCAGCTTTTGAAAAAACTTGCGATCCAACTGCAGATAGGCTGCATTATTCAGGGCAGTATTCCGAGGGGAACCGCCAGCAGCATACAACGAAGCTTCCGATTGGGTATGTAACATGAAAAAGCCAGCCGTAAAGTTGACTCCCGTGTGCCGAAAAGAACCAGTGGCATTCAAATCGGCCATGGAATTCAACGCTTGGTTTGCTTGTCCGTTAGAATTGTTGTTGTCAGTAAAAAACACCCGTGTACGTAATTGATACCTGATACCATGCTCGGAATCATAGGCCATGGAAGGGTCCAGATAACCATAAAAGAATTTGTTGGTGGTAAGTGAGCCTGGATAGGCTCGATAAATACGGTCGGTGCCATTGCCCCAAATCAAAGAGAAGTTATTGTATCCGGCCATAGTGTTGCCGGATAATCCGAACGTGAACCTGTTTTTACGATGGCGAAATAAAAAATGAATGCGACCTGTCCGTTCTGCAACTTCATCATTCAAAATGGTGTCTTTGGATATGAGGGTATCGGGAATGGGTGGACCAATGAATCCATGATCGTAATTGACCATACCACCAATCATGAATTCACTGGAACCTTTTTTTCCGCCATGAATGACTGACAACCCGGAGTAAGGTGCTATACCACGCCACCATTTGGCATCACTGCGTTTGGGTGATCGATACATACCGAGATGTGCTCGGATGGATGTGGAGAGGGAATCGGGAGGTACGCGAGTGAGAAAGTTGATGGTGCCACTCAGCGCCGATGATCCATAAAGGACAGAGGAGGCACCCTGAACCACCTCTACCCGACCCACCGACTCGGTCGGAATGAACGACCATTCAGTTCTACCGGCATCTCCAGTGAGCAGTGGCAAGCCGTCCACCAGTGTTGATACCCGGCTACCTACACCAAAACTAAACCCGCTTCCACCTCTGATTTGCGGTTCTTCATCCAGCACCGTCAAACCAGGCACTTGCTCCAAAGCAGACTTGATGTTTACCGTATTACGACTTTCAATTTGCTTGGCTGAAAGGGTTTGCATGGAAACCGTTGACTCCCGAACAGGCTGACCATACCGTGTGGCTGAAACTACCACAGCATCCATCTGAGTGGTTGATCCGGATAATCTGAAATGACGTTCCATTGTGCCGCCCTTAGCTTCCCTTAAGAAAAAAGTGTCGCTGACCATTCCCACATAGGAAGCAACCACCATTTGGGCATCTGCAAGCA
>JBMTLM010000044.1:0-9955 GCA_049431185.1 Bacteroidia bacterium
CAAAATTTGCTATCTGGTTTTCACATTGCCCTTACCCGTTAGGGTTAATTAGCTGTAAAACAAATCATTGATTTTTTGTCGCGGCTCCTATTTTGAATGCCGTTTAAGCCTCAATGCCGTTGTTTTTTGCCGTAACTTTGCGTTCTCAAAATCACCTATCGTTTCAACTCCGATCATTTAAGTCATGTCGCACCAAACAGACACCTTAGAAAGGGTCATTATCAAGTTCGCCGGAGACTCCGGTGATGGTATGCAGTTAACCGGAACGCAGTTCACCAACACCGCTGCGCTCTTCGGAAACGACATCAGTACCTTTCCCGATTTTCCAGCTGAAATCCGCGCTCCTCAGGGGACACTCGCCGGTGTTTCAGGATATCAATTGCACTTCGGCAGCACCAATATTTATTCACCTGGCGACAGGTGTGATGTGCTAGTGGTGATGAATGCGGCCGCCTTAAAAGCCAACTTAAAGCAACTTAAAAAGGGCGGCATCATCATTGCCAATACCGAAGGCTTCGATGCCAAAAACCTTCGATTGGCCAACATCGCTGAACAAGACAATCCATTGGAAAATGGATCACTTGAGCCGTATAAAGTCATCCGCATTGATGTCACTAAGATGACTCGTTCGGCTTTGAACGATTCGGGTTTGGGCACTAAGGAGATCGATCGTTCCAAAAACATGTTCGTGTTAGGCTTCCTTTATTGGATGTATAACCGCACGCTCGATAACAGCATCAAGTTCTTGGAAGAAAAATTCTCCAAGAAACCCGATATCTTGAATGCCAACATCAAAATCCTCAAAGCGGGTTATCACTACGGAGATACCACCGAGACCCTTACGCCTCGTTTCGTAGTCAATCCTGCCAAAATGAAGCCCGGTGTTTATCGTAACATCATGGGGAATCAGGCTACCGCCATGGGAATGATTGCGGCGTCTCAGCAGAGCGGATTGAATCTTTTCTTGGGTTCTTATCCGATTACCCCTGCCTCCGACATCCTGCATGAACTGGCCAAGTACAAGAATTTTGGCGTTCGCACCTTTCAGGCTGAAGATGAAATCGCCGCCATCTGCTCTGTTATTGGAGCATCTTTCGGGGGCGCGTTGGGTGTTACCACCTCATCTGGTCCCGGTATCGCTCTCAAAGGTGAAGCCATTGGTTTATCAGTGATGCTTGAAATTCCGATCGTCATCGTAAACGTGCAGCGCGGTGGACCATCCACAGGTTTGCCTACCAAAACCGAGCAGTCGGATTTGATGCAGGCATTGTATGGTCGCAATGGCGAAGCACCCGTTCCTGTCATTGCCGCTTCTTCTCCTGCTGACTGTTTCGACGCTGTTTATGAGGCATGCCGAATTGCCATTGAATTTATGACGCCGGTGATGTTCCTATCGGATGGTTACGTAGCCAACGGTGCAGAGCCTTGGAGGTTCCCCAAGACCGCCGACTTGAAACCCATCCAGGTGGAGTTCGCCAAAGCCAAGAATGGTGGCGAAAAATATCTCCCTTACAAGCGTGATGAAAAATTGTCTCGCCCGTGGGCCATTCCCGGTACTCCCGGATTGGAACACCGCATCGGCGGTATCGAGAAGCAACATGAAACGGGTAACATTTCTTACGAGCCCGAGAACCATGAATTCATGGTGCATCTCCGAGAAGCCAAGGTGGAAAAGATTGCTGACTACATTCCTGCGCAAACCATCGACTCAGGTCCTTCCAAAGGAAAGTTGTTGGTATTGGGTTGGGGATCTACCTACGGTTCTATCAAGACTGCTTTGATCGATGCTCATGCCAAAGGATATGACGTGGCCCACGCACATCTGCGCCATCTGAAACCATTCCCCAAAAACCTCGGTGAAATCCTCTATAACTACGATAAGGTCCTTGTACCAGAAATGAATAATGGTCAGTTGGTGAGGGTGATCCGTGACAAGTTCATGATTCCTGCGATTGCTTTCAACAAGATTCAAGGAATGCCATTCACCGCTGGTGAGATTATGGATAAGATAGAGCAGGTGCTCAACGAAAAATAATTAATCAAAAGAAAACACTACAACGATATAACCATGTCAACAGTAGAACCGAATCCTTCCATGACGACCTACACTTCCAAAGAGTTGGTTACAGACCAGGATGTAAGATGGTGTCCCGGATGTGGAGATTACTCCATCCTGAAACAAGTGCAAACCGTAATTCCTGAGTTGGGTATTCCCCGCGAAAACATCGTTTTCGTTTCTGGAATCGGTTGCTCGTCGCGTTTTCCCTATTATATGGAGACCTTCGGCATGCACAGTATTCACGGCCGCGCTACGGCTGTCGCAAGCGGTTTGAAGGCTGCTCGTCCTGATCTCAGCGTCTGGATCGTTTCCGGAGATGGCGATTCCATGTCCATCGGTGGTAACCACTTCATCCATTTGTTGCGTCGCAACTTCGACGTCAATCTACTTGTATTCAACAATGAGATTTATGGTTTGACCAAAGGTCAGTATTCTCCCACCTCTGAGGAGGGTAAGGTGACCAAGTCTACACCCTTCGGTTCGGTTGACCATCCTTTCAACCCTGCTGCCTTGGCTTTGGGTGCCGATGCGACCTTCGTATGCCGCTCCATGGATCGTGATCCAGTGCACTTGAAGGAAATGTTACGCCGCTCACATAAACACAGGGGTACCTCCTTTGTGGAGATTTATCAAAACTGTAATGTGTTCAACGATGGCGCCTTCGAAATCTTCACTGATAAGGAAACCAAGAAAATTGAAACACTGTTTGTAGAACACGGTAAACCATTAGTGTTTGGACCAAATGGTGAAAAGGGCATCAAGTTAGATGGATTCAAACCCGTGGTAGTTGATATGGCCAACCACTCAGCTGATGATCTTTGGATTCACGATGAAACCGATCGCGTGAAAGCTTCCATGCTTAGTCGCTTCTTCGACAACCCACGCAAAGGGGGTGAACACTTCCCACGGCCATTTGGCGTGTTTTATGTGGAGGATCGTCCTTGCTACGAAGATGGAATGAAAGCACAAATCGACAATATCGTTTCTACCAAAGGCTCCGGCGACCTTGATAAATTATTGCGTGGTCGTGATGTATGGGAGATCCAATAATGCCATCTTGCATCAATCAAAGAATGCCCTGACTTTCAGGGCATTTTTCATTTAATGCAGTGCTTTTTCAAAACTTATAGGCTAAGCCAATAGTCGCCCACGATACGCCGTAACCTAATTCCATATACGTTGCTACCTGATCCGAAAAATAATACTTGGCACCGGCAAACAACGACGCATATAAGGCACTGGAGTAACTTCTATTATAGGCAAAACCGTTCGGCAAGTTGTTTCGGTTATTCAAAATGTGAAAAGCTATCATCGCACCGCCATAGGTGTCTAGGTTCTCCACTTGTAACAAATCGTAATGAAATGTTCCCCTGGCACCTATGATGGTGATACTCCATTTGTCGTAATACTTGTTGTTGCTGAAATCAATATCGTAGCCATACCCTTTATAACCAATGAACCCACCCACGCCAATCACCCCTCCCATGTCGAGTTCGGTAATTGCGTGATCGAAGTTCAACCCAATGACCGGTGTTTGGTAGGAGTGGTCGGAGAAGCCGTAAACACCACCCACCCCGACTCCTAGACCTAGTACGTTATCGTTTTTTCCGAAAGTGCTGGCGGTGTTTTGTGCATGAGCACCCACACACAAGCTACAAAGCAAAACCGCGGAAATTAATTTTTTCATGATTTTTTGAGCAAAGGAAACGTTCTATCACCATGATTGGTGTAAACATGCGGCTCAATTATAAACACCAGGATGTTATTCGTCGGATTACTGGTATGCGGCTACCAATGGAAATCTCCTGCCGGTTCCGAAGGCCTTGGTGGAAACGCGCAATATGGGTGCAAATTGAAATCTCTTGTATTCACTACGATTTACAAGACCCAATATTTTTTTTGCGATACCTTGATCAAAGCCCGCATGGTTGATTTGATCCAAACTTGACATTCCTTCTATATGCATGAAAAGAATTTGATCTAACAATTCGTAAGGCGGTAAGGAGTCGGAATCCTTTTGCCCGAGTCTCAGTTCCGCGGAGGGTTCTTTGGTCAGAATGTTTTCAGGAATGGATGGGCAGGAGTGGTTGATGTGGCCGCACAGCTCATACACTTCCGTCTTATAAAGATCGCCAATCACGGATAGTCCGCCAGCCATGTCACCATAGAGGGTACCATATCCAACTGCCAATTCACTTTTATTGGAGGTGTTCAGCAGCACGTATCGGTGCTTGTTAGATAGGGCCATTAGTATCGTGCCCCTAATTCTGGATTGTATGTTTTCCTCGGTGATGTCAAACGGCTTGCCCTCAAAAAAGGCGTGAAGACTGCTCAAATAGCCATCGTAGATGTCTTTAATACTGATGACTCTAGGTTCAAGGCCGTTCATTTTGCATAATTCAACGGCATCATCTATTGAGTGCTGGGAGGAGTATGCGGACGGCATCAATACCGGATGCACATGGTTTGGTCCAAGTGCTTCCTTGGCCAATACCGCTACCAATGCCGAGTCGACGCCACCCGATAAACCCAATACAGCGTCAGTGAATCCACATTTATTGAAATAGTCTCTAATGCCCAACACCTATGCGGCCTTGTTCCGTTCAGGCTTTGTTAATGGTGCAGTTGAAGGCATGGAAGCTTCATTCCTTATGTCAACAACAGCAAGGTTTTCACAGAAATAAGGTGATTCATGCAGGATGCTTCCATTTGCGTCCATGAAGAGCGACCCCCCGTCAAAAATTAAATCATTCTGTCCACCTGTATGGTTTACATAAATAATCGAGGCATCAAATTTTAAGGCGTTTCGCTTCAAAATACCAATGCGCTTTTCTCGATGGTCATGATCGAATGGGGAGGCAGCAATGTTGATGACCAGGTCGATTTTCTTGTTCTCTATTTTTTCCAACGGAGAGAATCGATACATGGGATCCTCTTCCTCGTTCCAAAGGTCCTCGCAGATCGTAATCGCAACATTCAAGCCTTTGATATCGGCACTTCTGAAGTGGCTATTAGGTTCAAAATACCGGTATTCATCAAAAACATCATAGGTGGGCAATAATGTTTTGTGAAACACATCTTGGATCTGACCATCTTTAAGTAGGAAGGCGGAATTGAAAAGGTTCTTTCCTTTTAAGGAAGGGTTTCTGGACGGGCAACCCACTATCGCCACAATACCCTCGCAAATTTTTGAAATCGACTGGAGTGTTTGCTCGCATTGTGTAATGAAATGCTCCGAATCCAAAAGATCCATGGGAGGATAACCGCACACCGCCAACTCGGGGAAAACGATTAAGTCTGCACCCGCTGCTTTTGCGTTTTGGATATTGGAAACAATCTGATCCGCATTGAAGGAGAAATTGCCAATGTGGCAATTCAATTGAGCCAATGCGATTTTCATAACCTCGAGAATTAGAAAAACACTCCAATATCCATGACCACGCCGTCGGTTCGGAATTGCAAGGATTCATTGTTAGAGCCCTTGTAAATGTCAATCAGTCCGTTGTTGTATCGCAATCCGACTGTAAAAGCGGTGCTTCCTCCCAAATTGTATTCAATACCGGCACCTACATTGAGATGTGCATTGATGGGATAAAATTTAGATTGGTTCCCCTTATCACTGATATCGGTTAGGGTGCTTTCATAATCCCGATCTTCTCTGGCTTTAACCAATAAACCCGGCAGCACACCAAATTGCCCGTAGTAAGTGATATATCCTATTTCATTTGTTTTCAATTTCAATCCAACCGGGATTTCCACATATTGTAGTTTCTGGATTCCGGAAAACTTCCCGCTGCCGTCTATGCCGGCCAGCTTGCCGCTTCGGTAAGACACATCCACACCGGTGGCAAAAGCGTAATTTTTGGAGATGGCGAATTCGGTGATCAACCCGTAAGCGATGCCGAATCTGCCACCATCGCTCTCAATCCCCGCACCTTCAACCTTCAACCATGAATAGGCGGACGAAAACTTCAATCCAAAGTGAAATTTTTGATAACCATCATTTTGACCTAGGGCGGGAAGCGTCAATACGCATCCTGTGATTAAGGAAAGTAATAGCTGTTTATTCATAGATTTGCTTGTTGATTATGCAATTTTACCTAAAAATACGGTATTCGAAGGCCATAATGGTGGTGTTTTATGCACTGGCTTTAGCTTCCTGTGGAACCCAGGGTCCTGATGTGTCGGATATTCAAGTTGATACGAAAATTGAAAGATTTGACCGAGACTTGCCCACCATACTTTCCAAACCATCGGCTATTCAAACCTTGAGGAATCAATATGGTCGTTTCTATGAAACCTTTACCTACAAGGTTCACAGGATTCAACCAGGTTCTGAAGAAGATGAGCTGGAAGCCTTGCTTTCCTTTGCAAACGATAGCAGTGTTAAAAGTGTATCGAAATCGATTGATTCGGTTTTCAATGATATGCAATTGTTTGATGAAGGGATACAGGATTTCGCCCGTCATTTTAAATATTATTTTCCAACAGACACATTTCCACGGGTCATTGGCTACAATTCTTTTTTCAACTATGCCGTTGCAGTCGATAGCGGTTTCATCGGTGTGGGGCTTGATATGTTTCTCGGAGAACAATCGCATTACTATGAGATCTTGCGCATGCCGTTGTTCCTTCGCAAACGGATGTCCAAGGAATACCTGGTTCCTTCCACGGCATTGGGGTGGTTTGCAGCGGAGTACCCTCGTGAACTGGCAGGTAAGGAGTTTTTGAACCAGATGATACACCAGGGGAAGTCGATTTATTTCGCTCAAAAGATGCTGCCTGAAATGCATGATACGTTACTCTTGGCTTTTTCCAAATCGGAATTGGAGTGGTGCGAGGAAAACGAGGAGCGAATTTGGTCACTGTTCATTGAGAAAAAAATGTTATTCAACACAGACCCTTCCTTGTACGTAAAGTTTTTGGGTGAGGCTCCTCGATCTTCAGGTTTTCCGGATGAGGCACCCGATCGAATCGGTGTTTGGGTCGGTTTGCAAATAATCCGAAAATACATGGAACGCAATTCGGAAATCACCTTGAATCAGTTGATTGCTGAAAAAGACGCATTGAAAATTCTGGATCAATCCGGATACAAACCTTGACCATATGAAAACATCAGAGATCAAATTCAGTGTCACACTAGATGACAGCCGTATGCCGGAGACCATTAAATGGAAGGCGGATGATTCCGGAGTCTCGGGTGAAAAAGATGGAAGTGCCGTGATGATTTCCATTTGGGATCCTAAGGATAGCTGCACCTTGAGAATAGATTTGTGGACCAAGAAGATGATGGTAGAGGAAATGCAGCACCTTTTTTATGAAACATTACGAAGCATGGCCGACACCTATAAGCGATCAACCAATGACGAAAAGGCGGCTGCGGAAATCACGGCTTGTGCGCAAAAATTCGGAAAAATGACAGGAGTGCTGAAGTGATTCAGCCGTTCCTACGGAACATGCTGCTGTTTTTAACGGATGCCGTTTTGGGTTAAGCTTGTTTTGAGTGCTCGTTCAAAAACGACATCAATGCATCCCTGCCTTTTCTTTCAGTAGACGAAGTGATGAACATTGGCGGCAATTCCTCCCAATACTCCTCAAGTTTCTTTTTGTAGGCATCGAGGTTCTTTTGAAGCATCAACTTGGTCAACTTGTCGGATTTTGTAAACACGATTACAAAAGGGATTCCCGCGGTACCCAATGTATTGATGAAATTAAGGTCTGACTGCTGCGGCGCATGCCTTGCATCCACAAGTACCATCACGCAGCGAAGCTCCTTGCGGTTTTCCAAATAACCTTTGACCATGCGGTCCCACTTTTCACGTTCGGTTTTCGAAGACTTTGCAAATCCATAGCCAGGCAAATCAACCAGGTACCACCCCTCCGGAAAAAGAAAATGATTGATGGTTTGTGTTTTGCCCGGGGTCGATGATGTCTTGGCGAGATCCTTAACTCCTGCCAACATGTTGATCAGCGAAGATTTTCCAACGTTGGATCGACCAATGAACGCAAACTCCGCGTAGTCATGTGAGAGACACTTGCGATAGTCGGCATAGCTGGAAATGAACGTCGCCTTTGTTTGCTTGGCCTGGTTGCTTTTATCGGTGGGCATTTCTGCTATATGATGATATGTGCCTGTCTTTCTTTGAATCGTAAATATCATCAATAGTCACCAAGATGCCGGTCTCTTCCACGTCTCCGAAGTGATTATTCCTGGAGGTGCCGAACGTTTTCATGGTGGCCGACAGGTTCATGTATGAATTGAAGAGCGGAGGGATGTTCTCGCCATTGGCCCTCACTTTACCGTTCAGTATGCGATGGGCATCCTTGTAACTCATTCCACGGATCTCTTGGATAAAATCCGACATGTCGTGTTTGATGGGCATAGGATCGATGGGGGAGACCAAGGATTCAGCGTCTGGAAACATCTGGTTCATGAATGTCAGGATGTAATCCCTTGCGTGAGATTCGAAATGGCTATACATCGTGACCTTTCCAAAAAAATATTTGATGTGCGGATAATCGACGATGATGGCGCCTAATCCATCCCACAGGTTATCCAATGAGAAAAGCCCTTTGCGATTTTCAGCTGATGGCTGAAATTTTGGCTGCACGAAGGATCTTCCTAGCTCAATGGTGAATGGCAGATATTGGTTAATGAACCGATCCGAGAACTTGAACAATTCACAAGTGGCCAGCTTGAAATCGCCGGCTGGCGTCTTGTCGGCTTTGGAACATTCAATGAAACGATAACCGCCTACGATTTCTTCCTCCTCGGGATTCCAAACAATCAATTGACTGTAAACAGAACCATGCAAGTCATAGTCGTCCAAATCGCAATCAAGCCCGGTGCCTCCACCTGCTGACCTGAAGGTCAACTCCCTTAGTCTTCCGATTTCACGTAACGTGTGTGGGGCGTTATGGGCATTGACAATGAAAATATGGTTCGAACCGTTATTCGTTTCGCGAACAAATCGATCGGGGTTCAATTCCAATCGAAGGAGTTTCCTATCCAAAGCAGGAATCAATTCCATCATGCGTTTAAGTCTGCCAATCGGGATTGGTTGTCTTTTACCGAACTTGTTTCCAAATCGTAAACCATTGATTTCATTTTTTCCGCCCATTCAATTTCATTTGACGGATTGTCTAAGGAGCTGCTGGCAACGGGCTTGCCAAATATAATGCGAATACGCCTCCCTTTTTGTTTGTACATTTCATCAGGCAAGTACAGCATTTCGATATTGGCTTTGACACCTATTTTTTTTCTGAAGTTGGCGAGATTGTAAAAAAAAGAGGAGTTCTCGCCGTCAATAAATGTGGGAATCACCGGCAGTCCGTTCTTTTTTGATTTGATAATGAAGCTTTTTTTCCAGACCAAGTCCCTGATGATCCCATTGGATTTCCTGGAAACCAATCCGGCAGGGAAAATCAACACCCCCATACCTGATGCATAGAGGTCGTCTAGGTTTTTGTGAGTTTGCGAATCATTTTTTCCATGCTTGTTTACCCCTATGAAAAGCCCTTTCAGGTTGACCAGTTTCAGAAGGATGTCGTTCACGATGAACCGTACATCCTTCCGCTTTTTCCCCACACTTTGAATCAGCGCAATAGCATCTAGCCCCCCCAAAGGGTGGTTGGCCGCCACCACAAATCCCCCCGATTCGGGAAGGTGTTCCAATCCTTTGATCTCAACGGTTACCTCAAACTCTTTAATGATGGCGTCAACAAACTCAAAATCAAATAAATGATTATTTCTGGAAATGAAGCTGTTGATCTCTTCCTGGTGAACGGTTTTCTTGAGCCAACTAAAAAAAACCTTGGGCAACATGCTGTACAGCTTTGGGTTTTTCCCTTTAAAAACAGCATCAACATCTATAAACGCCTTGTTTTCAGTGGATT
>JBMTLM010000045.1:0-9589 GCA_049431185.1 Bacteroidia bacterium
GGATACCACCACTTTGGTACAAGAACTCTACGCCTTTGGCATGGGTGTTACCCTGATGGATGCCAAGGGCGCTCAGGGACCCGTGACGGTGGTATTTATCACATTAAACCGTAAAGATCTACCCCAATTGGAATCAATGATTCACAAGCATATCCCTAATTCTTTTTATACCATTGAGGATATCCGCAAAGCCCGTTTGGGGGTTTTCCCTGAGGATAAAGGTGAGGGGAAATTTGCTTTCTTGAAGGGATTATTGCCACTACGGTAAAACAATTTAGGCGGTTAAAGTGTCAAAGAATTAAAGCTTTGTAACCGTGCAAAAACAGGACGAAAAAAGGAGCGTCTCCCCATTCAACCAAATTGAAAAGACCAGCCCGTTTAAAACCATGCTGGTTTTAAGCATGGCAGGAAGCACCATTCTCTTCATTGCCGTTTCCATGCTGTACGTGATTACCGTTTTTAAAAACGATGCCATAGGTATGTTCCGAATGCCTGTGGCTTTCGCTTTCAGCACGGTATTCCTATTGCTCAGCAGTTTTAGTTTATCCTCCTCTAAGAGAAACTTCAAAAACGACAACATCAAAGGACTTCGATCAGGGTTGCAGCTCACGATGATCCTTGGAGTCATTTTCGCAGTTTGTCAAGTGGCTGGGTGGTATCAGATGGTCAAGGCGGGCATGTTTCTTAACACCGCGCCCGGAGTGGCCTATTTGTACGTAATCAGTGGTTTGCACTTTGTGCACGTGTTGGGTGGCATGGCTTACCTAGGACATATCATGTATACCCAATCCGGATTGAGAAGTGATTTGGCGGGTTCGCTATTGTATCTTTCAGAAAAAAACAACCTGACCAAATTGGATCTGATCACCACCTATTGGCATTTTGTGGATGGATTGTGGGTGGTCCTTTATTTCATGTTCCTTTTCACCTTCCAGTTTTAAGCAAACGAAACATTTCAGGAAAGGATTTTGAGGATGTTCACAAAAGAACGAGATTTCAAGGATGCTCCACCAATCAAACCACCATCAACGTCCTTGAGTTGAAACAGGGTGGCAGCATTGGATTCGTTACAACTTCCCCCATACAAGATAGAGACCTGGCTAGCCAATTGATGTCCGTAATGGTGGGCGATGGTTTGCCGGATGAAGGCATGCATCTCCTGTGCCTCCTCAGGTGAAGCGGTTTTTCCGGTGCCTATGGCCCAAACAGGTTCATACGCGATCACTACACGACTCCATTCTGGAGCTTCCAAATGAAACAAACAGTCCTTCAGTTGTGCTTCAATGATGGCAAAATGCACTGATTGCTCCCTTTGTGCCAATGTTTCACCGACACAATAAATCACACTCAACTTTGCTTTCAAACATTGTTGGATTTTGGCTGAAAGATCCGGAGATGTCTCATTGAAATAGCTACGTCTTTCGCTATGTCCCACGATCACATAAGTTCCACCTACGGAGGCGATCATTCGTGAAGAGACCTCTCCTGTGTAGGCACCACTATCTTGGGTGGCACAATTTTGGGCGCCAACCAATAATTTGGAAGGCTCCAATAAACGGCTAACCGCGTTCAAATGTACAAAGGAAGGAAAGAGAATCACCTCTGCTTCTCCATGATATTCATCCTGCACCATACCCATGATCTCTGTGGCGAGAGAGAGGGCTTCCTCACGATCGCCATGCATCTTCCAGTTGCCAGCCAGTATCCTTTTACGCATGATTCGTTCCATTATGCCGACCTTCTTACCCTAGGGTCCAATACCCCGTATAGCAGGTCTACTGCAATATTAATCAATATGAAGAAACAGGACACCATCAAAACGGCTCCCATCACCACTGGTAAATCATAAGACTCCAAGCTGTCAACGGTAATTTTACCGATGCCCTTCCAATTGAAAACATATTCAATGAACACGGCACCGGCCAACAAGGAGCCGAACCATCCGCTCACGGCCGTGAGTACCGGATTCAGCGCATTGCGAAGGGCGTGACGGTAAACCACGGTTGAATGATCTAACCCTTTCGCTTTGGCCGTTCGCACAAAATCCAAGGACAACACCTCTAACATCGAGCTCCGCGTAAGTTGAATGATGACGGATAATGGTCTAATCCCCAAAGTGAATGCAGGCAACACCAGGTTCTTCCATTCAATCACCGGCCCTAAGAAAGGGTCGACACGGTAGAGGCTTCCTGTCATTTCCAAGCCTGTATATTCCGCCCACACAAAACCGAAAAGCCATGCGACAAGAACCGCTGCGAAAAAAGATGGTAGTGCCATACCGGATGCGGCTAACAATCCAATCAGGTTGTCGAGGGATTTGCCTTTGTTCAAGGCTGAAAGCACCCCCAACGGGATTCCAACCAAAATAGCAAACACCATGGCTGCCAAAGCCAAGACCAATGTACCCTTCAGCGCATCCATGAGCATCTCCCCCACCAACCGATTCGATTGATAAGAGCGACGCAAATAGGGAACCTTCAAACAGATTGCATGCTGGCCAATTGTTACCAGTTTATTGATTGATCCATACTTCTCGACCTCATCGGGTAAAAGTGAGCCCCCATCCATGCGGTGCAAAGAGATTGGAGAAACATCATTCAAGTAAAGCAGAAAACGTTTTACAGGCGGTTGGTCCAATCCCAGCTCCTTATTGATGCGTTCGACACTTTGCACATCCGATCGCTGGCCCAACATCATACGGGCAGGGTCACCCGGAAGGATATTGAATAGCAAAAAAACGAGGGGGGCAACACCCAAAACGACCCAGCAACCGCTTAAAACCTTTTCGACAACAAACCGCAGTGCTCCCAATGAAAAGATTATTTTTTAGGAGTGGACTGAAGACTTTTTTGAAGCTTTTCAATGGAGAAGGCATTGTCGCCCGTACCCTCAATCTGAGCTTGCACATTTCCATTCCATAAATAGAAGATTCCCGGCGTAGATCCATTGCCTAACAATTTCCAGAACGTAGGTATATCCAAGACGGTGGAAGGAAACTGTTTGCCGGCGAACTTGTGGAATTCCGGGATTTTCTCGACTTCTTCATCCATGAAATAAATATAGACGGAGGGGAATCCAGGTTGCTTGGATAATTTGGCTAATTCCCTGGCGGCCTCTTGACAATGGTTGCAACCAGCGGCGAACATGCAAATGATTTTCTTGCCTTTGTCAATGCTTACCTTCTTGCCATCAAAAATATTGTTGCCGGCGAACTTTGACTTGACTGGAGCGGGTCCCATATCTACTACAATGGAATCCTTGGGTGCCACTTTACCGGTATCCACATGGGTGATTGACACTGCCATGGCGGCAGAATCAACCAACAACGTAGTATCTTCTTCAGTATCCAACTCCTCATCCACTACCATTGCGCTATCATCGGCAACGGGCATTTCTTCCTTGCAAGGACAAAACGGAACCAACATGAACCTGGCCAATGAACAAAGCAAACCGATTACCAACAACACTGAAAATCGGTTTTGCCCTTGAGGCTTGTCGCCGACATTAAAGTAGATGAAGCCCAGTATGCCTAAAGTCAAAATGTTTTTGACGAAAGCCTCCAATGGAGTCATTGGGATTAATTGTCCGAAACAGCCACAATTACCGTTCATGGCTCCATGCTTAACCATCTCAATAACTAAATGAACACAAAACACAATCACCAACCCGATGGTGGATGGCAGCACGATTCTTTTCAAAAAATGAGGCTGTATCATGGCGAAACCCAGAGCCAACTCCAATGCAATCAATAATCGCGCAAAGTAGGACGCATTACACCAAGACATCAGGCCTAAATCCACCAATTGCTTTTCAAATGCCCAAAGTGGAAACATTTTGGCAATGGCGGAAAACACAAACAATGCGGCCACGAAGATCCGCAACACCCAAACGATATTAGACTTGTTCATATAAAGATGTATTATAAATGAATGCTTATGACCTATAGGTGCTCTTACCCTCTTCGCAAAGTATCAAGGCGAACACGGCATAGTTAATGATATCATAATAATTGGCATCAATGCCTTCTGATATCAAGGTGTTACCGTCGTTGTCCTCGATTTGCTTCACACGTAAAAGTTTCATCAAAATCAAATCCGTAATGGAGCTAACCCGCATCTTTCGCCAGGCTTCGCTGTAGTCGTGATTTTTATCTTCCATTAGGGTTCGGGCGGCCAATATATGCTTCTCAAAATAGATGGATGCCTGCTCTAACGTCAAATCGGCTTTCATGGAAATGCCCAACTCATGTTGTACCAAAGCAATAATGGCATAGTTGAGTATGCCTTTAAATTCGTCGGTGATCCCTTCTTCAATCTTTTGGACTCCTTTTTCTTGAATACTACGGATTCGCTGAGCCTTGATGAACATCTGGTCTGTAATGGATTCCAAACGCAAGATCCGCCAGGCACTGCCATAGTCTTTCATCTTGGCGGTAAATATATATTTGCAATCTGCCACAACTTTGTCATATTGAGCCGATGTTAGACTGGGTTTGGTTTCCATTACCTCTTGAGTTTCCATTGATTTAGAATGATTTTGGCCAAAAGACCTGCAAATTTTGCTTAAAGAAAATGTATTTTAGATGAACTTGAAAGCCCGCAACGAAACCGTTTTCAACACCGCTCACCTCATTAACGTGAAGGGGAGACTAATGGATTTCAAAACACCCAAAGTTATGGGCATTTTGAATGTCACTCCCGACTCCTTTTATGATGGAGGCAAATTTACCCAAGGAAAGGCCTACCTACGACAGGCCCGTAAAATGTTGCGCGAAGGGGTGGATATCATTGATATCGGCGGCCAATCCACACGCCCCAACGCCAAAACGGTTACGGAAAAGGTTGAATTAAAAAGGGTTTTGCCTGTGGTACAGGCTATTTTGGAAGCATTCCCGGCTGCCACGCTCTCTATTGATACGTGGTATTCTGAAGTTGCGGGACGCTGTATTGAAGCGGGAGCGGCCATCGTAAACGATGTTTCAGCCGGCAGGATTGATCGGAACATGTACAAAACGGTTGGGAGTTTAAAGGTTCCTTATGTGCTAATGCACATGAAAGGGACCCCAAAAACCATGCAACAAGCACCGAGATACCGTGACGTAACAAAAGAAGTCGTTGCTTTCCTGTTAAAGGAAATGAGCAAATTGCGTTCAGCGGGTGTGTTGGATATCATGGTGGATCCAGGCTTTGGATTTGGCAAATCGATTCAACACAATTTTGAGCTATTGAATCAATTGGAGACATTGAAACTTACAGGATGCCCGGTTCTAGCAGGTGTTTCGAGAAAATCAATGATTTATAAAACACTGAATACTAGTACTCAAAAGGCTTTAAACGGCACAACCGCTTTAAATATGGTCGCGTTGATGAAAGGGGCTCGGATCTTAAGGGTACATGATGTTAAGGAAGCAAAGGAAGCTTGCCTATTGTTTGACCAGTTATCAAATGCCTAGGTCACAACCGCTTAAATTTCGGATATTTGAACGCAGAACCAAACAATAGCTCATCGATTTGGGTTAATCACTTAAACTTTAAAAATTTTACAGAAAAAACATGAAAATAAACAGACTTAAAACTTCTGCCGTTGCCCTTTCCATGGGTGCCTTTATCATCGGCGTATCTTTTGTGAGAAGTGATGATGGAATTGCCGGAAAAACGGGAGCACCCGGCGAGCAGAATTGCACAGGATGTCATTCCGGAAACACCTTGAATGCCTCTGGGGGATCCATCACCATTTCAGCGCCAGGCCTTGCCAATGGACAATACTTTCCCGGAGCTACTTACCCTGTTAGTGTCACTATCTCCCGATCAGGTGCAGCCATTTTCGGATTTGGATTCGGAGCTTTAAAACCTAATGGAACCAACGGAGGAACTCTGGCGATTACGGCTCCCACACAAACCCAATTGAAGTCAGCTGTTATTTCAGGTAATACGCGCACCAATGTGGTACATCAACTCAATGCTGGTGCCACATCCTCCGGCAGTAAGACATTTTCCTTTAATTGGACTGCTCCCGCTTCAGGAACGGGTCCTGTGACCTTCTATGCCGCTGGTAATGCTACCAATGGTAGCGGAACTACTTCTGGAGACTTTGTCTACACCACCTCGCTTTCACTTACTGAATCCGCAACCTCATTGGAAGAAAACGTTAATTTCCTGGCTGAATTGAATATTTCACCCAATCCAAGCTTAACGAATGAGTCTATCAATATCTCCTTTGCCTTAGTTGCATCCGAAAACGTTAAACTAACACTCATTGGTTCTGATGGCAGAGAAGCGTTTGTGCAGCAACAAAAGCTAGGCCAAGGCAAGCACATTTTGACTATTCCCGCACCTACCGCTAAAGGAATTTATCTTCTCCGGATTGGTTCCAATGCAGAATCTGTCACGCGAAAAATTGTGGTGATATAAAAAATCCCCGGCGAAGACCGGGGATTTTTTTTGACCTATAACTCTTTTAGATATCGACTTTACGAAATTGTTTGGGGTCGATTTCACCTAATGTCCTAGAGGTAATTGTTTCCTTATTCCATAAATTGATGATGTTACGAACGAACACTTTCAATTTATAAGGGACAAACTTTTTGATCATATACATAATGGTGCCGCCACTAGCCTTGGCGTCGTTTTGGACCAATGCCGTATGCCGATTCCATGTATCAACATAGTCACTTTGTTGCGGAGTGGACTTGAAAATTTCAACTTCTGCTATTTTCTCGGCAATGAAACGCATAGTTACGGGTCGGTTGTTGACCAACATCACACGGGACTTCACTGATTTCGGATCGGCAACCTCATACCACTCCTGAGTCTGACCCGAGTCGGCATCGGCTGCAATTAACATCTGTTTGACTTTAAATCCGTTTTCTTCGGAAAAAACCCTGAATATCAACTCAGGGCTGAACTGATAAAAACCATGCCCCATCTGGTTGTTAGCAGGGGTGATACCCAAAAAATGACCGCCAACCTTCAAGGATTCCATGCAACTCTTAACAGCAACGGGAAAATTAAAAACATGTTCAATGGTACCTCCATCTACCACACACGTGAATGTGTTTTTTAAATGAAAGGGAACAGGTTGGTTCAAATCATGAATGATGGTTGCCCCTTCATAATCAGAGTAATCCAAACTTTCAGTCTGTTGAGCGCCTAAAAGATGAAACAGCGGTTCAGAGTATTTATCCATTCGAGCGGCTTCTTCCATCCCTTCTATGGCATAGCCATGCTTTTCCATACAGGCGACTAGATCCTTGGACTCACCATAAAACCGTAGTCGCCCTAACATACAAGAGCGTTCAAAATCGGCCCCTAACCTTTTGGCATGGAACAAAAAATCAATGTCATGACGTGTTAACCCCATTTTTTTAGATTATATGAGGTTAAAAGTAGAAAGAAGCCGTCAAACGACAATAGCTAATTCGAAACTAGGCGCTCACCTGTTCAGAAAGGAATTCAGGAACGAGCGTTTTGAGGTTATCAAGGATACAACCTGCATTTGATTGAGCCAGACAAATGTTAAGCTCATCCAATCCTTGCTTGATAGTAGAAAAGTCCTTCCCTAACACCTTTGCGATAAAGATTTTGGGGTGATGGGTATGTATCGTATTTTCTGAGTCGGCCAGTAATTCCTCATAAAGCTTCTCCCCTGGTCGTAAACCCGTAAAGACTATTTGAACGTCCTTACCCGGTTCCAAACCACTAAGCATAATCATGCGTTTGGCCAGATCCAGGATTTTTACGGGTTTGCCCATATCAAACACATAAATCTCTCCCCCATTGCCAAAGGCTGCCGCCTCCAGCACCAGTTGACAAGCCTCGGAGATGGTCATGAAGTACCTGGTAATTTCAGGATGGGTAACAGTGATAGGGCGGCGTTGGCTGATTAATTGTTGGAATCTGGGGATGACGGATCCATTTGAACCCATAACATTTCCAAATCGGGTTGTTACGAAGGTTGTGTCGGAATATTGATTCAATGATTGAATGTACATTTCGGCTAAACGCTTGGAGGCACCCATTACGCTGGTTGGGTTAACCGCCTTATCGGTGGAAATGAACACAAAACGCGAAACCTTGTACTCATGGGATAGGTCTGCTACAAGGCGGGTTCCCATAACGTTAGTACGAATGGCTTCCTGAGGATTTTGCTCCATCATGGGCACATGCTTGTAAGCGGCCGCATGAAATACCACTTCAGGTTTATGTAATGCAAACAATGACCTCATGCGGTTTTCATTTCGAATATCAGCCAGTATGAATTCACAATCAACTTTCACTCCAGAATCAGCCAAATCAAGCTGCAACTGATGCAATGCGGATTCTGCAACATCCAACAATAAAAGTTTGGACGGACCATACTCTGCAACCTGACGAGCCAACTCGCTTCCGATGGAACCCGCGGCACCGGTAATGAGCACGGATTTACCCCGTATGAAATGGTCGATCTTCCAAACATCAAGATTAATCGGTTCACGCTCCAAGAGTTCACTGATATCAATGTTGCGGATTTGATTTGCATTCAAGTTGCCATTGAACCAATTAGACGCATTGGGAATCCGCATGACTTGCTTCCTCGCCGACAATGCCAAATCTACTACCTGTTGCAAGCGATCCTTTGAAACATTCTTATCTGAAATAAATAGATATCGCACATCAGGTTTGGATAATTGGTAAGCCAAATCGTTTTTACCGTTAAAAACTTTAACGCCTGATATGGTCTTTCCATAAATGCCTCGATCATCATCCACAAAGCCAACAACACGATAACCTAACGCCGGATCATAATTCAAGGCTCGAGCGGCTACAATGGCTGATTCGTTTACACCATATATCAAAACACCCTTGCCCGGACTGGAATTGATTTTTGCTCTATATCCCCAAATGTATTTGATGGCAATACGCGTAGAAGAAAGTAAGAGGACATTCAAACACAAATCCATTATCAAAACAGAAAAAGGAACAAGGAATGTGGTTCCAAACTGATAAAAAAGGACGTTGGTCAGACCAAAGATGCTTGTACCAGCAAAAGAGACCAAACTCATTTTCACAATATCAGCAACCGCTGTATGTCGCACAGAACCAGCAAATGACTGAAAACCGACCATACAGACCAACCGAATGAAAATAATCAATTCAAGATTCAGAATGATTTGATCCGTGACATCAGCAGGAACGGCAAAATTAAACCGAAGCAAATAGGCCAATACCAAAGATGCCGCTGCAATGACGACATCCCCTAGAAGAATCAGAATACGGGGTGTATTTAAGTAATTGACGAGCATAACTTAATTTAAAGCGAAACTAAATACGAATCCGCCTTACTTGTGTTACTCACAAATTAAGTTTTGAAACAGCATTTGTCAATTAAATCGCTTGAAAAACAATGAATTGTAGTTATAATAGTACAAATTCAACCGCCTACCCTCAGACTCCTGGCAACATCCATACTAAGGCTGTCCTTGGATTGGCCTTCCACAAAAAGGCGAGACCATATCTCAGACATACATAAAAGAGATTTGAAATATGGGTCCATTTCGTTTAAAAACCTTGACATGCCTGATCGATTTAACTGAAGGACTCGCTGTAATGTA
>JBMTLM010000046.1:0-9523 GCA_049431185.1 Bacteroidia bacterium
CCCAAAACAGACCACATTGCGCTTGATTGGTCCACTGCCACTGAAACCAATAACGCGGGCTTCCATCTCCAAAGAAGTGAAAACGGTCTGGATTTCTTCAACATCCAATGGATTCCCGGAAATGGAACTACGAACGCCTTGAGCCAATATGCGTATTTGGACCATGCGGTTGAAAAAGAAGTAACCTACTATTATCGTCTCCATCAGATTGACTTTGATGGCTCGTCCCACTTTTCTGATGTGGTTTCGGCTAAAATTCAATCCGTTGGGATTCAGGTGTCGGCTTGGCCAAACCCATTTGACGGGTCTACCAACATCGTTTTGAGCCTGCATGATGATAGTGAAGTAGATGCCTTCATAGTTAATTCATTAGGACAGCAAGTGGTCCAACTACACCAGGGCATTTTGGAAAAAGGAAGCCATCATTGGGATTTCGACCTGGTTAAAAACAACTGTCGATCAGGGATATATACGCTTATAGTACAATCCGGCGACCGATCAGAGAGGTTCCGTCTGGTTGCCCAATAAAGGGGAATCAATCGCTGCAGCGCGTGTTCGGAAACCCTTTATTTTCAACCGAAAAACTTTGAAATCACGCCCTTTTTTAGTTACTTTGCAACCCTTTTGAAAAACGGGCTATGGCAAGGGAAGTCAAAATATTCTCCGGAACAGCTTCAAGATATCTCGCAGAACAAATTGCTGAGCAATATGGCGCACCCCTTGGTGATGTCATTGTCAGCCGTTTTTCTGATGGAGAGATTTCCCCCTATTTCGATGAAAGTGTCAGAGGTTGTGATGTCTTTATCATCCAATCCACTTTTTCCCCTACCGAAAATCTGTTTGAGCTTCTATTATTGATTGATGCCGCCAAAAGGGCTTCCGCGCATTACATCACCGCTGTCATACCTTATTTCGGCTATGCCAGGTCCGATCGTAAAGATAAGCCCAGGGTCGCCATTGGCTCCAAACTGGTAGCCAACTTGCTCAGTGCAGCGGGAGTAACAAGGGTGATGACCATGGATTTGCATGCCCCACAGATTCAAGGGTTTTTTGACGTTCCAGTAGATCATCTTGACGCCTCATCCGTTTTTGTGCCTTACATCAAAAGTTTAGCCCTTGATAATTTGATTATTGCGGCCCCCGACATGGGTGGTGTACATCGTGCTCGTGAATATGCCAAATACTTCAGCGCCGACATGGTCATTTGCGATAAGCACCGTAAACGCGCCAATGAAGTAGAAGGCATGACCTTGATCGGCGATGTTGAAGGTAAAAACGTCGTGTTGGTTGATGATATCGTGGATACCGCAGGCACCTTGTCAAAGGCAGCCCAGATGATCATGGATAGAGGCGCCAAAACGGTTAGGGCCTTCTGCACCCATCCGGTACTTTCTGGACGCGCATATGAAAGAGTGGAAGAATCAGCCCTCACCGAATTGATCGTTTGCGACACCATTCCGCTTCGCCAACAATCTCCTAAAATCACAGCCTTGCCAACCGCTGAGTTATTCGCTCAAGCCATCCAAAGGGTGTATTCCTATAAATCCATCAGCACCCTCTTCATCAAAGCATAAACCCATCCAATAATAATCTTTCAGTCATGAAATCATTCGAATTGAACGTCACCAAACGTGCAGCGTTAACCAAACAAGACACCAAGAAGCTCCGTGATTCCGGCATGGTTCCCTGCGTACTTTATGGTGGAACCGAAAATCTACACTTCTATGCGCCGATCCTGGATTTCAGAGGTCTTGTCTACACCCCAGAAGTGTATACCGTAAATATCCATATCGATGGAAAAACCCACCAAGCGGTGATGCAGGAAGTGCAGTTTCATCCTGTGAACGATAGCCTGTTGCACATTGATTTCATGGAAATCAATCCTACCAAGGCAGTGGTGATGAATGTTCCCGTTAAGATTAACGGAACCTCCGAGGGACAGCGCCAAGGCGGAAAGTTGATCACCAAGGTTCGCAAGCTCAAAGTGAAAGCGTTGGTGAACCACCTTCCCGATGCCGTTAATGTCGATATCAACTCGCTGCAGATTGGTCAGTCCATCCGTGTGGGCGACCTAAAACTCGACGGTGTGGAGTTCCTTGATTCGGTCAACAATGTGATTGTTGGTGTGCGTACTACGAGAAACGTGGTTGAGAATCCAGCAGCCGAAGCCAAAGCAGCCAAATAATCTGAACTGATAACCGCCACTCATGAAATACTTGGTGGTAGGATTGGGCAACCCAGGACGCGAATATGATGGCACCCGCCACAATATCGGCTTCGCAGTGGTTGATGTCTTGGCTCAACAGGCAGGAGCAGGGTTCCAAATCGATCGACATGTCGAAATTGCCCGAATCAAAATCCGGGGCAAAATGGTGATTCTCATAAAGCCTTCCACTTATATGAATCTGAGTGGGAAAGCGGTAAATTATTGGTTGCATCAGGAACATATACCCATTCAAAACCTATTGGTCATTACAGACGATTTGGCCTTGCCTACAGGTTCCATCAGAATCCGTTTGAAAGGGAGTGATGGGGGACATAACGGCCTGAAAAGCATCAATGAGACGCTGAACACCACGGATTATGCCCGGCTTCGGTTCGGAATTGGTAATGAATTCCAAAAAGGCAAACAATCCGATTTCGTTCTTGGACGATGGGATGCCTCGGAAGAACAAATAGTTACAGAAAAAACAAAAAGGGCCGCAGAAGCCATAACCCATTTTATTTCAGCTGGTCCGGTCTTTGCCATGAACCAATTCAATGACTAAATCCATTTAATTTGTAAGTTTTGGTACCAATTTTGTGGATTTTAAAAGAAAAATTGTCTAACTTGAAACATTAAACCCTCAATATCATGCATAAAAAGCTACAATCCCTCCTAATCATCGCAGCGTTTGCCCTTCCAGGAAAATATATCTTGGCTCAAAACATCGTTTTCAGCTGTGGATTCGATAACTACGCTGGAACTGTAGCCACCATTCCGTGTGGACTGAGCATCTCCTGGAACTCCACTTCCAATACCACCCCCGGCCCATCAGCTTCCTTTTATGTGTCTGCTGGCAATTTCGGTGCCTCAGCCCCATCTTATAAGTTTGGTGTAGATAGCGCTGTCATGGTCACGCCCTTTGTTACCAATGCCGACTCGCTCTCTTTCTGGGCCAAAGGGAATAGCATTTCAGGGCCTAGCACGCTGATTGTTTCTTACAGCACTGATAGTGTCAATTGGACGCAGATTACCTCCGTGAGCAACCTTCCAACATCTGCTACCAACCTGAGTATTCCTCTTCAGCAGGTTTCAGGTTATATCCGTTTCTTCTACGATAAGGATGTGGGCAATCTGGGAATGGATGATTTGAAAATTTACAGCTCATTAGTAGGAATTTCCGAAAGCCCAATTAAAAGGGATGAGGTAGCCATTTATCCCAGCCCTACCAACGGCCCATTGAACATTCGCTTGTCGGAAAAGTCTGGCACGGCTCCTTTGTTTGAAATTTACGATTTGCTGGGCAACAAGGTTTTCTCCGGATCCGGTGAGCGCAAAGCCAAAGGAACCTACTTCTTGGATCTTACAGGGAGAAACAGGGGATATTACCTGTTGAAAATTCAAAACGGAAGTCAGGTAATTACCAGAAGGATTTCCATCATCAACTGATTTTTGATCAACAGCGCATAAAAAAAGGGGCTCAAAATTTGAGCCCCTTTTTCATGTGTATCCCTATCAAATTTTTGGGATTCGAAGAATGTTTGCAAGTGTTTGAGTCAAACTGCCGATATGAATTCTTTCCTGTTCCATCGAATCCCTATGTCGAATGGTTACGGTGCCGTCTTCCAAGGTCTGATGATCAACTGTGATACACAACGGGGTTCCAATGGCGTCCTGTCTACGGTAACGCTTACCAATTGAATCCTTCTCATCATATTGACAAAGATGATCGGCTTTGATCATGTTCATGATTTCGCGAGCCTTCTCAGGCAATCCATCCTTTTTCACCAACGGTAGGATGGCTGCCTTAACCGGAGCCAGGAATGCAGGAATCCGCAACACAACCCGTTCCGTACCGTCCTCCAACTTTTGTTCGGTATATGCCTGAGACATTACCGCCAAAAACATGCGATCAAGGCCCACTGAGGTCTCCACCACATAAGGAACATAGCTCTCATTGATTTCTGGATCGAAATACTGCAGCTTTTTGCCAGAGTAGGCCTCGTGTGATTTCAAATCAAAGTCTGTGCGCGAGTGGATACCCTCCAGCTCCTTAAAGCCGAAAGGAAACATGAATTCGATATCGCATGCGGCATTGGCGTAGTGGGCAAGTTTGATGTGATCATGGAAGCGATAACAATCCTGACTGAAACCCAGGGATCGATGCCAATTGATACGGGTGGTTTTCCAATACTCATACCATTCCATTTCCGTGCCCGGCTTCACAAAAAACTGCATCTCCATCTGTTCAAATTCGCGCATTCTAAAGACAAACTGACGAGCTACGATTTCGTTGCGAAAGGCCTTGCCGGTTTGTGCAATGCCGAAAGGCACTTTCATGCGACCGGTCTTGTAGACATTCAGGAAATTCACAAAAATACCCTGTGCCGTTTCCGGCCTTAAATATAGTGCGGAAGCGTCCTCACTCACCGACCCCATCTGCGTGGAAAACATCAGATTGAACTGGCGTACGTCGGTCCAGTTTCTGGTTCCAGATACCGGACAAACGATTTCGAGGTCGATGATGATTTGTTTGACGGCGGCCATATCAGACTGCTCCATGGCTTCCTTGAAGCGAATATTGATGCCATCGATTTTACCCTGGTTTTCGAGCACACGCGGATTGGTTGCGCGGAATTGGACTTCGTCAAACGCATCACCAAATCGCTCCCTTGCCTTGGAAACCTCCTTGTTGATTTTGGTTTCAATTTTGGCGATGTGGTCCTCTATCAAAACGTCGGCACGATAGCGCTTTTTAGAATCCTTATTGTCGATAAGCGGATCGTTAAAGGCGTCCACATGGCCTGAAGCCTTCCAAGTGGTGGGATGCATGAATATGGCTGCATCAATTCCCACGATGTTGTCATGCAATCGCGTCATGGAATTCCACCAATAGGCGCGAATGTTGTTTTTGAGCTCGGAGCCGTATTGACCGTAATCATACACGGCGCTCAATCCGTCGTAAATTTCACTGGAAGGAAAAACAAAACCGTACTCCTTGCAATGGGAAACCAGGTTTTTAAAAAGATCTTCGTTATTTGCCGCCATGCGACAAAAATAAAAAATAAAGCCTTAGACCTGCTACTTGGCGCCCCATAACCGCTGAACACCTTTGCGGAAATCGAACTTGTAAGCCAACTCTAATCCAATGAAACTATGTGCATCCTTGCTGGAAGGATTACCTCTTGGACTCATGCCCACCCCACTTGCATTTCCCCTGCCCAAACCGCTCGGGTCGGAAATGTAAAGGGCCAATTCTTGCAAGGCGGTATTTCCTGGATAAGACGAGGCTATTTCGCTTTGGGTCGGATAGCGATCACTGACGTCGTCGATGAAATCCGAGAAGAACATGTAATATCCAAACTCCATGGAAAGCGTCAGCTGCTTGTTGATTCCATAACGAAAACCCATTCCTACAGGAACCGCCACATTGGTTTTCTTGCCTTGCTTGGAGAGCTTTCCCTCTCCTGCTCCTGCGCCCGAACCACCCTCGGTATACCAATCCGTCAAATCCGTTTCAAACTCACCATCCTTTTCAATCACATTACCAACAGATCCGGGACCTTGATAGGCTACGTCACGAATGGTGCCGTCAGGCCAATAATGGTATCTGTTTTCCATTGAAATCGATCCGTTGAACAAATCCGCCTTAGGAGTTCCATAAAACAAGCCGATACCTGTAAATGCAAAAAATGCCGGCGGCTGCATATACAACGGCACCCGGGGGTTTGAATAATACGTGTAGGTGATATGTCCGGAAGCTCCAAAAAGATCGTTCCGGAAGCCTATGCCACGGCCATAGTTTCTTAACTCAAAGCCTTCTCTTCCTCCAAAAGGCAAAACTTCATCCAACTGCAAACGATGCCAGGAAAGCCTGAATTCAGCAGAGACTGGTCGGTAAAAATTGCCACTATAGGCCCCTGGTTTCAAAAAATTACGAAAGGTAACCGCTACACCGGGCTGAGTGGAATTTACTTGAAACCAATCATCATGACCCAAATCCCCGTAGAAGTTGGTGATTCCACTGGAGAAACCCACCTCCACAGACCTTTGAGCAACCGCACTCATTTGCAAGCAAAGAAAGATTGCCAAAAGGGGGTAAGAAATCCTCATTCGGTTTGGTTGTTTTATCCTACCAATATAACCAAAACAAATCAAAAAAGCGATGACTATGGTCTGTTTGCTAAAAAAATCGATATAAAACCGGTTTTGACGGGCTTGCGTCATTCGCGAGGGAGGTAATCATCAGATTCAACAGGTAATGCCCATCTGCCACGCTATCGGGCACATAAATGAGCTCCGTAATCGTGGCACCACGTCTCGGAGCCTCAGGGTACCTCCAAAATGCATGATGGGCCTCAAGCCTTCCCTCATCCTTTTCACGATCCACCGATGGCAGATCTATCAACAAGTGTTCTATTCCACGGTCAACCAGTTTATGGATGAGGCCGGCTTCCACATAAGCAGGATTGGTATTAGAATATTTTTTGGTCACCTTATCCCTGCCGTTCGGAGTGGTGCGGATAACGATCGCTTGAGCTGCGGGGTGTATCGTACATTGATCTATGGACTCAGCTGTTAAAACCGCATCCGATCCTCGGGTAACCGGGGTGAGCGTAACTACTGATGCCAAAAAGAAAAATGTTTTGAGTTCGTCATTGAGGGAATAATGTTCCTTGGAAATATGACCAACACATTCGGTGTGGGTGCCATTCCCATGGGGATTCAAAAATACGTTCCGGAAATTCACCGAGCCGCCTTGGTTGACATCTCCCACCCAATCGCCCATGCGCACGGGTTCAATCCTGACAGGATCACAATACCATGCATTGACATTGTTTTCACCCGCCACCAAAGGGAGTGAAAGATCCAAAGGGTTATTGAGGTCCACCTTGATGGTTTCACCATTTATCTGAAAAGAAATCTTCATGTGAAATACCGTATTGTTACTGCCAATGTATTTAAAATTATCGACTCATGAACCATAACCATGGCAATCCATTTCGATTGGTTGGAATACACCTGGCTTCAATTCGGATCTATCTTGAAAAGGTCGGAGGCTACTTTATCTGCGATGAATTGTCCGCTTCTGCTCAGGAAATACCGTGTGCCATTTTGAATGACGGCTCCCGAAAGGCAATAGCGTTGTATCAATGTTAGGAAGTGGTTCTGGTAATCCGACCCAAATCGATTCATCAATTCATCGGTGTCGACCCCGTTGATGGTACGCAACCTGGTCATCACAAATTCGTTGTATTTGTCTTTAAGGGATAACACCTCCGATTTGCATGGAATGATTCCTTGCATAATGGCATCAATGTAGGCCGCGTTGCTGGATACATTCCACTGTCTGGAATTTCCATCATAGGAATGTGCGGAAGGTCCAATGCCCAGGTAGCAGGCATCATTCCAATACCGGCTGTTGTGTCCTGACCTGAATCCCGGTTTGGCAAAATTGGATATCTCATAATGCTCGAAACCGTTTATCAGGGATTGATCCATCAGATACCCGAACTGCTCCGAGAAGACCTCATCGTTAACTGATGTCGCAGTTCCTTTAGAAACCATTTGATGCAGCTTAGTACGGGGCTCTATTGTCATTCCGTAGCAGGATAAATGCTGAACCGGAAGGGTAAAGGCCCTATTGAGATTTTGCGACCACCTACCTAAACTACCACCTGGTATGCCGTAGATAAGATCTATGGATATGTTTTCAAATCCACACGCATGAGCTTCATGAATGCATGCGATAGCCTCTTTGGAGTCATGGGCCCTGCCTAAGAAAGCCAACTCCTCGTCGTTGAATGACTGTACCCCTATGCTCAAACGGTTCACTGGCGACAAGCTCAGCTCCTTCAACTTGTCTTTGTGCAAATCGTCGGGGTTAGCTTCCAGCGTGATTTCCACCTGTGCATCGAGGGAGAAATGGCGTCGGATGGCGTTAAAAATTCGACCCATTTGTTCAACGGATAGTAATGAAGGTGTGCCGCCGCCGAAATAGATTGTTTTGATAGGCACAGAGGCTTCCAGATAATGCTTTCTCAAATCGAGCTCCAGGCAGATGGCCGATACCATGGCATCCATTGAAGAGGTGTTGACTGAAAAATGGAAATCACAATAAATACAGGCCTTTTTGCAATATGGAATATGGATGTAAATCAAAGCGGGTAGAAAAAAGGAGCTAAACCTTCTTGGATAATACGATACGGAAGGTGGTGCCTTTTTTCAATTCGGAATTTTTTACGAAAATCTTTCCTCCATGGTATTCCTCCACAATCCGCTTGGATAATGACAATCCTAGTCCCCATCCCCTGCTTTTAGAGGTATATCCAGGCTTGAAAACCGTTTGATGCTTGGATTTTGAAATGCCCTTGCCCGTGTCGGCCACATCGATATAAACAAATTGTGATTGGTCGGTAATGGTCACCGTAAGAGCGCCCTGGCCTTCCATGGCATCCACCGCATTTTTAAATAAATTCTCCAAAACCCATTCAAAAAGCGGGATGTTCATGGGAGCCAAAATTTCATGAGTGGTTGGTTGGTTCAGTTGAAAGGTTACTTTGGAAGAGGTTCTGGGCGCGAAGTATTTGATCGAGTTGTCCACCACTTGACCCACGTTTTCCCGCTTCAGCACCGGAGCAGAGCCAATTTTGGAAAATCGCTCGGAGATCGTGTTCAATCGAATGATGTCTTTTTCGATTTCATGCGTGGCCGTATCCGTGCTGTCCTTGCTCTTTAAATAATCAACCCAGGCCATCAGCGAAGACAACGGGGTCCCCAATTGATGGGCGGTTTCCTTGGCCATGCCTACCCATACTTGGTTTTGTTCCGCATTGCGCGATGAGCTGAATGCCAAATATGAAACCAACAAAAACAGGCTGATTACACCGAGTTGGAAATAGGGATACCAACGAAGCTGTTTGATGATGATGGAGTCACTGTAATAAATGATGTTCTTGAAGCGCTCCTCGCCGATTTTGATTTCGATGACAATCGGGTCTTTTTCCGCACGCATCTGATCTAGCAGCTGTACGCGCCAAACGCTATCGTTTCTTAACCTGGTTTCATCCACATTCGCAGAGCTGATGACTTCATCGTTTTCGGTGGTCAAAATCCTGGGGATCGTACTGTTCTGAAGTACATCCAAGGCAATGGTCTGGTCACCGAGATCCGAAAGGTTATTGCCGGTTTGTTCTAGCGTTTTTGCCCAAATCTTCACATTGTTCGCCTCCTGCTGTGAAAGCTTGGTGACAAGGTCATTGGTGTACCACATGGAAGCCACACCGATGGAGACGGCCACCATCAAAAGGGCCAGTTTCC
>JBMTLM010000047.1:0-9410 GCA_049431185.1 Bacteroidia bacterium
CGTGAGTGGTGTGACTCCAACCATGGTGCAAAGCTTGGCTGATCCGGTGGAGTTTCCAGTGGATATTCGCTTGATGAATGGCGGCAATTCATTATTTGCCATTTCCAGACAGGATTCCGCGCTTACCCGTGCAACTAACCCTCAACCATTATGCAGGATATATTTCTCGGCTGTGACGGACAGTGTCATTTGCATTGATAACATCAGGGATGTGGTGAACCAAAACACCGAGCGTGTGGTGACTTACACTTATGGCGGATGCGTTCCAACCAGTTTCCTGTCGATACAAGATATGCATTTCAATGGTATCTCCATTTCCCCCAATCCTGTACAAGGTGCCTTGCAAATGGAGTTAACTTACATGGCTAACGGCATAGAATTCGACGTGGTCGATCCTGCTGGACGTGTGGTGATGGATAAGCGCAATGTGAGTGCCGCCAGAACCATCATAGATGTTTCCGGTCTTTCGAATGGCATGTACGTGCTTCGTGTGTTTTATGGAGGCGAAATGGTTTGGAAAAAGTTTTCAAAGCTCTAGAAGGTGTTCAGATATGATTGCCAACGCAATCATTTTATTGAATTGATTTATGCAAAAGATATCCAATTATATCAACGGTGCGTTAGTCGCTCCGGTTTCGGGAGGTTACATCGACAATGTGAATCCGGCCACAGGGAAGACCTATAGCTTGATTCCTGATTCCGATGAGCGCGATGTAGAGATGGCTGTGCAAGCAGCACAAACCGCTTTTGTGGGATGGAGTGAAACATCCGCCGAAAAGCGTTCGGCCATTTTGATGCGGATAGCTCAGCTGATTGATCGGGATCTTGATCAATTGGCACTGGCCGAGAGCATCGATAATGGTAAGCCTTTGTGGCTTGCAAAAGCCGTGGACATCCCAAGGGCTTCCAAGAATTTCCATTTCTACGCCACTGGAATATTGCATAACCATACGTCAGCTCACCCTATGGAGGGCACAGCCATCAACTACACACTTCGCCAGCCTATTGGTGTGGCGGGATGTATTTCTCCTTGGAATCTTCCGTTGTATCTTTTCTCATGGAAGATTGCACCTGCTTTGGCTGCCGGATGTTGTGTGGTGGCAAAGCCTTCGGAAATCACACCGATGACAGCATACATGCTATCAGCGTTGTGTATCGAGGCGGGATTACCTGCTGGAGTATTGAACATTGTACATGGCACGGGCCCTAAAGTGGGAAGTGCGATTACTGCGCATCCACAGATTCCCGTGGTTTCATTCACCGGTGGAACGAAAACCGGAGCGGAGATTTCACGTGTGGCGGCTCCCATGTTCAAGAAATTGTCGTTGGAATTGGGAGGTAAGAATCCCAATATCATTTTCGCTGATTGTGATTTCGAAAAGGCGGTTAAAACATCGGTGCTTTCCTCGTTCTCCAACCAAGGAGAGATTTGTCTTTGCGGCAGCCGCATGTTTGTGGAGCGCAGCATTTATGAAAAATTCAAGGATGCCTTTGTAAAGGAAGTTGAGAAACTGAAAACAGGCAACCCATTGAATGATGATAATCGAATGGGTGCTATTGTTTCGGAACCGCACATGAACAAGATCTTGTCATACATCGAATTGGCAAAACAAGAAGGAGGAAAAGTGTTGTGTGGAGGAAATCGTGTGATGTTGGACGGTGAAAACGTAGGAGGTTATTTTATTGCACCAACGGTAATCGAGGGGCTGCCTTCGGATTGTCGCACTAACCAAGAGGAAATCTTCGGACCGGTAGTCACCATCATGCCATTCGACACCGAGGAGGAAGTTTTGGGATATGCCAATAGCACCACCTATGGCTTAGCGGCCACAGTATGGACCACTAACCTGAATCGTGCTCACCAAGTGGCGGCGCGCATCCACAGTGGCATTGTTTGGGTCAATTGTTGGCTGTTGCGGGATTTGCGCACTCCATTTGGAGGCATGAAGCAATCCGGCGTGGGCCGCGAAGGCGGATTCGAGGCATTGGATTTCTTTACCGAAGAGAAGAACGTGTGTGTTTCGCTCAAGTAGGAAGGGAACACGGATTTTGCTGATTGAGCTGATTTGCCAGGATTTGATTTGAGTCTGAATAAATCTGCGTTGATTCGCCAAATCCCTCTCAACTGCTTTCACTGAATAATTATTAGCTAATTTTGCACTCATAAAATAAAAGCATATGTCATCCAACTACGGTATCGCAGAAACCTTACAACGACTCGGAATCAAAGACATAAACCACGGTGCTTGCACCGGTACCCAATGGATGAGCACCAAGGGGGATATCATTGAATCCTATTCGCCTGCCGACGGCAAACTCATTGGTAAGATTGCTCAGGCTACGGCGGATGACTACGAAGCCATGATAGCTTTATCTCAAAAGGCTTTTTTAGAGTGGCGCAAAGTACCAGCACCCAAGCGCGGTGAGGTGGTTCGCCAGATTGGCAACGCATTGCGAGAGAAGAAAGAGGACCTGGGCATGTTGGTTTCCTACGAGATGGGTAAAATATACCAGGAAGGCTTGGGTGAGGTCCAGGAGATGATTGACATTTGTGATTTCGCCGTAGGTTTATCACGACAGTTGCACGGTTTCACCATGCACAGCGAACGTCCCGACCACCGCATGTATGAACAATACCATCCGCTCGGCATAGTTGGCGTCATCAGCGCTTTCAATTTTCCAGTAGCCGTTTGGTCATGGAATGCCATGCTAGCGCTCGTTTGTGGCGACACAGTAGTATGGAAGCCATCGTCCAAAGTAATGCTCTGCGCCATTGCCGTACACAATATCATTGCGGATGTACTCAAGGCCAACGATGTTCCTGAAGGTACCTTGTGCTTGGCAGCTGGCAATTCGAAAAACGTAGGAGATAATTTCCTTGCTGATAAACGTGTGCCTTTGATCTCCGCCACCGGATCCACTGCCGTAGGTAAGCGTGTGGGACGCATCGTCGGTGAGCGGCTAGGCCGTTCATTACTTGAATTGGGTGGCAACAACGCCATCATCATCACGCCTGAAGCCGACATGGAAATGGCTTTGCGTGCCGTACTCTTCGGTGCCGTAGGAACCTGCGGTCAGCGTTGCACCAGCACCCGTCGACTGATCATCCACGAAAGTGTGTACGACGCCTTCCGCGATAAATTGGTGAGTGCGTATAAGCATATCAAAATTGGCAATCCCTTGGATGCATCTACGCTCGTTGGGCCGTTGATTGATACCAAAGCCGTAACTGATTTCCAAAATGCCATCGAGCAAGTGAAAAAAGAAGGCGGTAAAATCGTTTGTGGTGGCGAAACCCTTTCTGGTGCCGGATATGAGTCGGGTTGTTATGTGACGCCTTGCATCGCTGAGGTGCAAAACCATTACAGTATCGTACAGCATGAGACCTTTGCTCCTCTATTGTATTTGATTAAATATAAAACCATCGAAGAGGCCATCGACATCCAAAACGATGTGCCACAAGGGTTATCCTCATCCATTTTTTCCAACAACATGCGCGAAACCGAATTGTTTCTGTCGCACCGCGGCTCCGATTGTGGCATCGCCAACGTGAATATTGGTACTTCGGGCGCTGAGATCGGTGGTGCCTTCGGAGGTGAAAAAGAAACCGGCGGCGGCCGCGAGTCCGGCTCCGACTCCTGGAAGATCTACATGCGTCGCCAAACAAACACCATCAACTACAGTACGCAGTTACCATTGGCGCAGGGGATAAAGTTTGATTTAGGATGAGTTCCAAGACGGACTACTGAATAAAAGGGTATAGCTCCAAGGCCCCGACAAAGCCAAGGGGTTTTCGCACCATAAAATTAGGGAACGCGGATTTATACAGATTTAGCGAATTTGCACTGATTTGATTTATCGGTATTTTTGTAGTTTATTTTTTTCGAATATTAATTAATGCTCTTTTATGAGTCTACTTTTCGAGAGACTTACATCTCAAGTAATCAAATCTTATTTCGATGTTTTTAATACACTTGGCCATGGGTTTTTGGAGCGAGTGTATGAAAATGCTTTGTGTTTGGAATTGGATACAAAAGGAATCAGTTATCAGAGACAAAAGGCAATTGAGGTTTATTATCGCGGTAATAAGGTAGGTTATTATGTGGCGGATATAATTGTTGAAAATGAGCTTATTATTGAGGTAAAGGCAGCAGAGACGCTTCGCGAGGAGCACGAATGTCAGTTAATTAATTACCTTAGGGCGACAAACCTAGAATGTGGACTCTTAATGAATTTTGGCAAAAAACCAGAATTCCGAAGAAAGATTTTTACTAATGAACATAAAAGTAATTTCAGACCACAAAGGTTTTCTTAATCTTGGTCATAAGATCTTAACATAAAATTTCAGAAATCTAATCCGCGAAAATCCGCATAATCCGCTTTATCCGTGTTCTCTGATATGTTGACTATCGATATCCATACCCACATCCTCCCTCAGCACATACCTGACTTCGCTACGAAATTCGGCTACGGAGGATTTATTCATTTGGATCATCATAAGCCTTGTTGTGCCAGGATGATGATCGGTGATAAGTTTTTTCGTGAAGTGGAGGAGAACTGTTGGGATGCAAATGCGCGCATGCAACAGTGTGATCAGCATGGAGTACATGTGCAGGTGCTCTCAACGGTACCCGTGATGTTCAGTTATTGGGCGAAGCCAAAGGATTGTCTGGAGGTAGCCCAGTTCTTGAATGACCATATTGCCAATATCGTACGTGAACACCCAAAACGGTTTATCGGATTGGGTACCGTGCCCTTGCAAGATCCCCAGTTGGCGATTCAGGAGTTGGAGCGTTGTATGCAGATTGGATTGCGCGGAGTGCAGATCGGTAGCCATGTGAATGATTGGAATTTGAATGCTCCAGAACTGTTTCCCTTCTTTCAAGCAGCTGAAAAGCTAGGTGCTGCCATATTTGTACATCCATGGGAGATGATGGGACAGGAAAAAATGCAACGCTATTGGTTGCCTTGGTTGGTAGGCATGCCTGCTGAAACTTCTCTGGCTATTTGCTCGATGATTTTCGGTGGAGTTTTTGAACGACTGCCTAAATTGCGTGTCGCATTCGCGCATGGAGGCGGATCATTCCCTTCCACCATCGGCCGCATCGAACACGGATTTCATTGCAGACCTGATCTGGTGGCAATCGACAATCCTGTCAATCCACGTAACTACGTAGGCAAGTTCTATTTTGACTCGTTGGTGCATGATCCCGATATGTTGCGCTATCTAGTCAATTTTGCCGGCACGGATAAGGTGGCACTCGGATCTGATTATCCATTCCCATTGGGAGAAGATGTTCCTGGTACATTAATTAAATCCATGGAATACGATCCGGCCACCAAAGAACGTTTATTAAGCGGAACGGCTTTGGAGTGGCTTGGGATGATGCGAGGGGATTTTATTTGATGATAGCTTTGTGATTATTTTAATTATTAACAGTGGTGGTTGGCAGTTAGCAGTTAGTTATTTTTCAATGGGTAGAATTAAATATTTATTTGTTTTGATTTGGGCACTTTCGTGCTACTTCACAACTATTGCCTATTCCCAAAACAATTTCGTTGTAGTCGAACTCTTCACTTCTCAAGGCGATATCAATTGTCCACCCGCCGACAAGATTTTAACAGAGCTCAATGAGGATGCCAACAAGAATGGTAAAAACATCATGTGTATTTCGCAACATGTGGATTTCTGGAATCGCTTTGGGTGGAAGGATCCTTACAGCTCGCTTAAATACACTAGGCGCTTAACCAATTATTCATCTGTGAAGGGCGAACAGGAAACCTATACTCCTTACTTTGTCATCAATGGCGTTCCAACTTCTTCCAAGAATGTGAAAGCTGAGGTTTCAAAACAGATAGCGGTCACGCGTGAACAAGCTATCAATGTGAATATGCAGCTGTTTGATGACACTTTGGATATTGGATACACTTTGATCGGATTAGAAAAACTCAAGAAACCCGCTAGCGCTTATTACCTCAATATCGTCATTGTAGAAAAGCCTGTTGAAACGAATGTTTTAGCAGGCGACAATAAAGGAAAAACCCTTCGAAATGATGGGGTGACATTGATGTTTCAGACTGAAAACCTCAAAGACAATAAAGGCATCCTACGGATACCCACACGAAAGGTTAAGAAGTCTATTGGACGTAAGATTATTTTTTTCATTCAGGACAAACAATCCAAGAGAGTTGTAGCCGCAACTTGGAAGGGTTTTGAGTGACGCATTAAGCCCAGAGCCTGTTTGCACTTAATTTTACCTACACTGGGTTTGCAGAAGCGACTGGTATTGACTTTTAACTAGTGGTTGGGGTAACCTGCCCGAGCAAACAAGCACATTGCAAATCGTTTAGCGTCTCCCACAGTAGTGCTTATCACACTTCGTGGTTCAATCGTGCCCTTCAGTAGTGTTTTGCACGCTTCTGGGTTCAATGTTCTTTCCTAGATCTTAAATCGTCAATTTCGCCGGGGGACTACCGTCCCCGCCCCATGGCGAAAATAATTTTGAAAAATTTGAAGTGCAAATTTTGGTTTGTAGTTAAACGTTTAAGTTATGTTTGGGTGGTAAATATCGTGCTTCGCCTCAGGTGGCTGATCAATAGTGTTACGCCTTGGCGGTAGAAGGAGTTAGTAACAGTAGTTCTCCTACTCACTATTGACCAATGACCAATTGTTTCACCGGCTTCTAGGTGGCTCAGTCAGCGTTGGAGTATTCTTTAATTAAACCCGCCTCCCGCCACTGCCATCCCTCTCCCCAATGACTAATGACCAATCAACCCGCCTCCCGCCACTGCCATCCGCCAACCCTCTCCCCAATGACCATTGACCCATGACCACTCCCCAAAAACCAACCAATCCGCCACCGACCTTCAACTTCCTTAAAGTCAGCATTTTATTCTCATCTGCTTTTTCTTATCTTTGCACCTTAGAACCCCGCCATGAGCGATCAGGTAAAACACGAATGCGGTATCGCCCTCATTCGACTGCTGAAACCCCTTTCTTACTTCCAGGAAAAATATGGTACGCCCTTTTATGGCGTTAACAAGCTCTATCTGCTGATGGAGAAACAACACAACCGCGGCCAGGATGGTGCGGGGGTGGCCTCCATCAAGTTGGATCAGGAGCCTGGAACCGCCTACATCAGCCGTCAGCGTAGCAACGCATCACAACCCATTGCAGATATTTTTGGAGTCATCAACAAGCGTTTCTCTGACGCGATGTCTCAACATCCTGAAAAATTCAACGATACAGATTGGTTGAAACGCTCGCTGCCTTTTACAGGTGAGCTTTTGCTTGGACACCTCCGGTATGGTACTTACGGTAAGAACGATATCGAAAGTTGTCACCCGTTTTTGCGTCAGAACAATTGGATGACCCGCAATCTAGTATTGGCAGGTAATTTCAATCTCACCAATGTCGACGAGCTATTGAATGAACTGTTGGAAATCGGACAGCATCCGAAAGAAAAATCAGATACGGTTACTGTACTTGAAAAGGTCGGCCACTTTCTCGATGAAGAAAACGAGTTGCTTTTTCAGCGTTTCAAACAAGACGGGTATACCAACAAGGAAATCAGTTCGCTTATTGCAAACAACCTTGATGTGCAACGAATATTAACTCGTGCGGCCAAGAGTTGGGATGGTGGATATGCCATTGCCGGCATGTTCGGTCATGGCGACGCATTCGTGATGCGTGACCCTTGCGGCATACGTCCGGCTTGGTACTTCCAAAACGACGAGGTTGTGGTGGTTGCATCCGAAAGGCCTGCTATGCAAACCGCATTCAACATTCCTGTTGAGCAGATGCGCGAAATCCCACCCGGCTCCGCATTAATCATTCGTCGTAATGGCGAAGTGAAGGAAGCGCAGTTTCGCGAGCCGATGACGCGACGCTCATGTTCCTTTGAGCGAATATACTTTTCCCGCGGTAGTGATGTGGATATCTACAAAGAGCGTAAAGCTCTTGGCAGAAATGTTTGTCCTTCCATCCTCGAATGTGTCGACTACGACTTGAGAAATACGGTTTTCTCTTATGTACCCAATACTGCCGAAACCGCTTTTTACGGAATGGTTCAAGGTATGGAGGATTACTTACGTGAAGTCAAGAAGAAAAAGATTTTGAAAGCAGGGCTCTCCATGAGCGAAGCCGAATTGGACCACATCCTTTCTATCAAGCCACGAATCGAAAAGATCGCCATTAAAGATGCTAAGTTACGTACCTTCATCACGGATGATGCGCAGCGCGATGATCTGGTGGCGCATGTTTATGACATCACTTATGGAACTGTCAACAGGGGAGTGGATAACCTGGTTGTTATCGACGACTCCATCGTGCGTGGAACGACTTTGAAGAAAAGCATCCTCAAGATGCTTGATCGATTAGGACCTAAAAAAATCGTGGTCGTTTCTTCTGCACCTCAAATTCGCTACCCTGATTGTTACGGTATCGACATGGCTAAGCTGGGTGATTTTGTGGCATTTCAAGCCGCCATCAGCTTACTCAAGAAAACCGGCAAGCAATCAGTGATTGATGAAGTGTATGAAAAGTGCCAACAGCAACTGCTGTTACCCACCTCCGAAATGATGAATCCGGTCAAGGACATCTACCGTTCGTTTTCGGCCACGGAGATTTCAAATGAAATCGCATTGTTGATCAAGCCGGATGATTTACAGGCGGAGCTCAACATTGTTTATCAAAAGATTGAAGACCTGCATGCCGCATGTCCTGATCATACGGGCGATTGGTATTTCTCAGGCGACTATCCTACTCCCGGAGGCAACAAGGTGGTATGCCGGTCCTTTGTAAACTATGTGGAGGGACGTTCGGGTCGTGCATATTAATCCCATCTAATCAAACTGAATCTTCAAACCATGGAAAAGAAATCCTCGTTGTTCAAGCGTTTGGGAAGTTACTTTTTTCAAGGGTTACTCATCACGGTTCCTATCACTGTAACGCTCGTGGTGTTGGTGAAGGTGATTGTGTGGATTGATGATCTGGTTCCCATTCATGTGCCCATCACTTTGCCAGGAGTATCTGAGTTCGATATACCAGGATTTGGAATATTGTTGCTGTTGGTTGTGGTCACCATATTGGGTTATTTCGCTTCCACCCTGGTGGCAAACCCTGTTTTCAGCATGGTGGAGAAGCTAATGGGTAAAACGCCTTTGCTGAAAGTGATTTACACTTCCATGAAGGATTTGGTTGAGGCTTTTGTGGGAGAGAAAAAACGATTCACTAAGCCGGTACTGGTAACCGTAAATCGCGACCCGGAAATACAACGCATCGGTTTTGTAACCGAAGATGACTTGTCGCGTTTGGGTATTTCCAAAACCAAGTTGGCGGTGTACCTGCCTTTTTCTTACGGCTTCAATGGCCAATTAGTCATCGTGGATGGTTCCAGTGTGAAAGAATT
>JBMTLM010000048.1:0-9241 GCA_049431185.1 Bacteroidia bacterium
ATGGCTTCATCACAGGAACGCCTCAGCCTGTTACCGCAGTGAACATTTCTGGTTTAGAAGCCATGTTGGATGCACAGAACGATGGAACGAACGGTCCACTATATTCCACTAACAACGGCTCATGGGCCTCATTGAATGGTTCCACGGGCGCCGACCCGCTTGTTAACCATGTGCTGTTGGCACAGATCACCACAGATGGCGTTTTTTCATTCCAACTAAACCTTCAAATCAGGAACACGAACACCCTTCAGGTTGAAAATTATGTTGCCCAAAACCCCGTAGGCAATGAAATCTTCGAGCCCACACTTACTTATTCTTCAACTGGCTCTTCTGTGCAAACGGTTGCAGGCACGGATGTCCGCCTCAATGTGTTCCCAAACCCTGCTGCAGATCAACTCTGGGTGGAATTGCGCAACGCGAGTGATGCGACATTTTCCATCGTAGATCTTTCCGGCAGCTCGGTCATGGAAGGACAAATCGTATCCGGAGTAGCCACTGTAGACATATCCGATTTGGCACAGGGTAGTTACTTCATCCGACTGAATGATACCGGTGTGGTTCGCAAATTCATTAAACTCTGATTCTTCTTTTCACCAGCTTCGATTTATAAACCTGGATAACGATGTTACGGTTCATTTTTTGCATCTCGTTTTTATTTTTTTGGGGTACCGCTTACGGACAAGGAATCGTTCGTGGAAAAATTACCGACGAAACGGGACAAACGGTCATCGGAGCCACGGTGGTGTTGAAGTCCAATCCAGGAGTTGGTGCGGTCTCTGATTTTGACGGGAACTACAGTCTTAAAATCACCGATGCCGGCCCTCAGGTAATCGTAGTGTCTTTTGTAAGCTATAATAAAATCGAGGCGACGGTGAATCCCACCAACAATGCCGTGGAGATTCGAAACTTCACGTTGGTTCCGCAATCACAGGAAATCGCCGGTGTGGAGATCACCGCTAAGGCAAGCCGTGAGAAGGATACGTACATGGAAAAGATGAAGATGAATTCCGCCACAACCATCGATTACATTTCCTCCGAAACCATACGTAAAACGGGAGATTCACAAGTATCAAGCGCCGTAGCACGCGTTCCAGGTGTGTCATCCACCAGTAATGGATTTATCACCGTAAGGGGAATTGGTGACAGGTACATTAAAACCACGTTGAATGGTTCAGTTATACCAACGTTGGATCCTTTCACCAACAACATTAGGTTGGATCTTTTCCCCACAAGTTTGGTTGATAATGTAACTTTATCGAAGACGCTGAAGGGCGACCTGCCTGGTGATTGGGCTGGCGCTTATTTGTCGGTGTTGACAAAGGATTACCCAGATCAGCTTACTTTGAGCTTGGAGTCTACAATTGGTTATAACAGCCAAAGCACATTCAAAAATATTTTAAGTAGTGACCGTAGTTCAACGGATTGGCTTGGGTTCGATAATGGATTTCGTGATTATGATCACGAATCTTTTGTTGCACCTCGTCCCGATCCTACTTTGTATGAAGAGCTTGTAGCACTAGGACTAGGCCCATACTTTGCTTCAATAGGCGTTACCTCACCATGGTCTCCAGGATCTTCGGCAGGTGAAACTTATTTCAATTTGGGATTGGTTCAATTAGGTTTGTTGGCTCCGGCACTGATCAATGATCCGAATGCTGTGGCTGACGCCCGCGACAATTATTTCAACGGCCCTTATCAAAATCAGGCATTCCAAACAATCAATGCTTCTGCGGTGAAATCAGCCCAGGAATTACCAAACAATTGGGCCAATTTTTACAAGCGGGCTCCCATGGATTTCAGCCAATCATTTTCTGTAGGCAATCAGATTACCTTATTCGGTAAGCCTTTCGGATTCTTGACAGGATTCAGGATCTATGGTAGCACACGTTTCGATCCAACCTCTGTTGTAAGCAGGGCAACTACCGTTGGAACGGGAGGTTATACCGTGAAATCGGCCCTTACACAAGAAGCAAGCGTTTTCAACAATGGATGGAGTGCGCTAGCCAATTTGGCTTACAAGCCCGGATCCAATCACAGTTTTTCGGTTCTTTTCATGCCAAACATGACAGGTACCAATAGGCTCCGCAATTCACAAACCACCGTTGGACTTGATGGATTGTTTCCTTTGAACGTTTCACAATTTTATGAGGAGCGAAAGCAATTCATTTATCAGTTCAAATACGAGGGATACATCCCTTCATGGAAAACCAAGATTGAGGCCAATGCGTCTTACACGGATGGCAGTTCCAATGCACCTGACTTCAAGACGTTCACTTACTACAAGAAACAAGACGGTTATCAGGTTGATCTTACCGAATCGGGAACCTTCCGCTATTTCAGAAATCTTGATGAGGATGTTTTTGACTCTCAGTTGACGGGAGAGTTACCCATAGGTGAAAAACCAGGTTTGTCGCGCAAATTAAAACTAGGAGGATCGTATACTCGCAACGACCGATCGTATCGACAATACAACTATGAGGTAAAATACGATAATACAACCAATAATTTCACATTGACCAATAATGATCTTGCAGCGTTTATGGATATTTCCACATTTGGAATTAGCCAAAACAATCAAGGCCTGCTCATACTTGATCGATATTATCAGCGAAACGAGAATCCTGCCGATAGAACCTTTGGTTATTACAATGTATACGCAGGATTTGTTATGGCCGACTATGCGGTCTCTTCAAAATTGCGTGTAACAGGTGGCTTGCGAATTGAGCAAGCGGATGTATTCACCGATGTTTTCCTATATGACAGTTTAGGATATGCATCCAATGATCCGCGTCGCCAATATCCAGGGGAGATTTTCTTGGCCAACCCTGGAAAACTGAACGAACTAAGTCTTCTTCCATCCGTTGGAGTTATATACAAATTGAATGCTTTTGATGATCCAGAGGTTTTTAACCTACGCTTGAATTATGGTCATTCAGTAGCCCGCCCCAGTATTAGGGAGCTTTCAGATGTTGTAGTATTTGATTATGAGCTCCAGGATTTTGTTTTTGGAAATTCATCACTCAAAATGGTGCAAATTGATAATTACGATTTACGCTTGGAGAAATACTTAGAGTCGGGAAACAACTGGTCGGTAAGCGTATTCTATAAGAATTTCAAAAACCACATTGAATTACTGAATACCAATCAGGGCTATACTTGGCAGAATGTTGATAAAAGTTACTCTGCCGGTGTAGAGTTGGAAGCAAAAAGGAAAATATTCAGTAAGCTAGAGGCGCTCGCTAACATAACCTTTGTAAAGTCACAGACGGAATATGTTCTGTCGAGGCTTGAGGTTGTAAATGGCATCAAGACATTCGTTCCGGAGGATACGGTAAGTCGTTCCATGTTCGGACAGGCGCCGTACGTTTTCAATGCGATCTTGAACTATAAACTTGACAGTTTGGCGCTTGATTTATCGGTAAGTTACAATATTCAGGGAAGAAAATTGGTAATTACTTCTGCTGATGGAACACCTGACATTTTTGAGATGCCGAGGCACATGGTTGATTTCAAAGCGAACAAGAGATTTGGAAATCATTTCAGCTTGAGTTTGCGCGTGCAGAATATACTCAATCAATCCACTAAACGTACCTATTACGGAGATGGATACGAACAAGACTACGACGCCTATAGATGGGGTACTACGTACCTTCTAGGATTGTCTTACAAATTATGACAAAAGGAAATGAAAACTAAAATCAGTAAATGGGCTTCTCTACTGGTGATTTTATGGTTGCCGTTTTTAACACATGCACAAGTCACCAATGTTATTGTTGAGAAGTACTATGTTTCAGATGTAAACGATTCTACCGACACCTTAGGTAACATAACGTTAGCTCCAGGTACAGCAACTTATCGGGTTTTTGTTGAACTTGCTACAGGCTCCAAGTTGAAATCCGTGTATGGTGATTCCAACCATCCTTTAATGATACAGAGCACCGAGTCTTTTTATAACAATACAGATCGTCCCAATGCCGTCTTCGGATATCAGATGAATAAGAATTGGTTCGATGATAATGCAACCATCGCGCTAGATAGCTGGTTGACTTTAGGTGTAGGGGCATTTCAATCCACCACTCAATACATGTGCGTTCTAAAGACTGACGATAATGACGGGTCTTTTGTTGGAGGATCCAACAACCTTGGTGGAACGGCACAGATTCCTGGTGGAATTTTGATTAACAATGATCCTTCGGCAGGTGTGTTGTTGACGGTGGCAGATGGATTTGTGTCATCAACCACCGCGCTTGGACAGTGGTTTGATTTTGGTTTTCGCGATTTGTCGGGAGCTGATACGACCATATTTGGTGTTTTGAACACGGGAAATTCCTTTGTGAATTACTCCTGCAAACTTCAACAGAACAATGGTGTGCTTCCTGTGTTGGGAAACAAAGTGATGGTAGGCCAATTCACCACCAAGGGCGATCTGAGCTTCAAACTTAATTTGGAAGTTGAGCTGCCAAATGGTTCCACCACGAAATATGTGGCTGAAAACGCTTCCATACAATCCAACGAGGTTTTAAGCCCATTTCTTACGTATCCTCCACTATGTGGCTGCAAAGATCCAATGTATTTGGAATACAGCCCAACCTATGCCTGTAATATTCAGGATTCATGTCAAACACTGATTCGTTTCGGTTGTATGGATACTTCGGCATGCAATTATGACCCAACTGCCAATTTCAATATTCAAACATTGTGTTGCTATCCGGGATACTGCAATGACCGTGATTTGTCGCTGGTTTGCCCAGGTTTGGCAAATGGTAAAATAGGTATCGTTTCGGCATATCCCAATCCTGCAAATAATGAAGTAACTGTAGAATGGAATCTAGATAAGGAAGACGATACGGTTCAGCTTATATTGACAGACGCCTATGGCAAGCAAATAAAATCGCATAATGCCATATCAACCATTGAAAAGGCCACGATTTCGCTTCAAGGCGTGCCCGCTGGCATTTATCTTATAAGATTGATTTCAAGTGCCACGACATCATCGACCCATATTATAGTGGAATAAAATCGACCATTATGAAAAGCCCTCAAATACTACAAGCCGACCGATTTACAGCTGCAGTCATTCTTGTCCTTATGTTTTTGGTTGTTTTGATGACTTCCTCATGCGGTGAAGAAGAATTACCAGTGCCCGAAAAACCTGAAACCTCTACAATGGTAGATGTGGATGGCAACATTTATGTAACGGTAAAAATCGGCGACCAATGGTGGATGGCCGAGAATTTGAAGGTTACACGCTTTCATAACGGAGATCCAATCAGCAACATCACGGATGGTCAGCAATGGTCTGACCTACAAACAGCGGCTTATTGCTTATTTGAAGGGAACAACTCCGCACCGGGTCTACTATATAACGGTTACGCTGTAACTGCCACCGAACAGTTGGCACCTCAAGGATGGAGGATTCCAACGGATGAGGATTGGAAAAAACTTGAGCGGCATTTGGGGATGTCTGGTGTTGATGCAAGTTCATGGAGAGGCACCACACAAGGAGATCGTTTAAAGGAATCAGGAACAGTTTCATGGACAAGATTTGAAGATGTGTGGGGTACAAATGAAACGGGTTTTACTGCTAAAGCAGGTGGCTGTCGCATGCCATCTGGAATTTGGGGCGCACCAGGACTTTTTGCAACTGGATTTTGGTGGTCATCAACCGAAAAACAAGCTGGGAAACTTTGGTACAGACACCTCGACTATAAACGTAGGGATGTTTTCAGGCAATACGCCAGTGCAAATTACGGATTTAGTATACGCTGCATCAAGGAATAACCATAACTCTTGGACTTTTGACATCCCATGGATTTCCATGGGATGTTTCTTTTTTAAGCCAATGTAATCCAGATAATATCCATTTAACATTTTGAAGCACTGAATATAAAGATTCTATAAAACCTCTGGTGCAATCAGGAAATAGTGTGATTGGATTTTTGCTCTCGTTAAACCTAAAATAACTCATACTCTAACCAAAACCCTTAAACAAATGAAAAAAAATTTGACAAAGGCCATTTTCACTGTTGCCCTATCTGTAGTGGCAGGTGTTTCTATGGCACAAACCAATCTTGGTGCTGATTGCGGCTGTCCTGCCGTGTCTGCACGAACAACCGTTTTGATGTCAACTCTAGCTGACAACAGCGGTGGCGCTACCGATGGCAATCTGAGTGCTGCCAACACCACCTTAACTTGTGACAAGGTTTATATCTTGGACAAGAAGATTTTCGTTGCTGATGGCAAGTCCCTGACCATTCAACCTGGTACACTTATCAAAGGTGATACAGCGGCTAGCACCAACAATGCTACCGCCTTGATCGTTTCTCGTGGAGGTAAAATTTTCGCTGCAGGAACCGAAAGCTGCCCAATTGTGTTCACTTCCATTTTGGATCCTATGGATGGATCTTATGGTGTGGTAAACACACAGAAATGGGGTGGAGTTGTGTTGTTGGGCAAAGGCGTAAACAACATCGCTTCTGGTCAATCACTTTATGTTAGCCCTGGTGTTGCTCGTATAGAAGGATTCTCAAGTGCTGATCCACGTTCATACCATGGTGAAGATCCTGGAGTTGCAGACAATACCGACAACAGTGGAATTATGACCTATGTTTCAATCCGTCATTGCGGTGCCACTATTGCTCCAAACAATGAGTTGAATGGATTAACCATGGGTTCTGTTGGTAGCGGAACCACCTTGTCGCACATTGAAATCGTTGCTTCATCTGATGATGGCTTCGAATTTTTCGGTGGAGCTGTTAACTTAAAGCATGGTGTGGTTCTGTTCAATGAAGACGATGGTTTCGATTGGGATGAGAACTGGGTTGGTAAAGGCCAGTTCTGGTTCCTTGTAAAGAATCCTGGTGCTTCCGACAACGGATTTGAGTGTGATGGTGATGATGGTACCCAGTCTGTTGGTGCATGGTCTCATCCTATCATTTACAATGCTACTTGTATCGGTGATGATACCGATGCCGGTATCGAAGCTAAAGAGCGCACAGAAGGTGAAATTTACAATTCTATTTTCGCCAATTATGCTCAAGGCTTTAACGTTTACAACGTTCGTGCTACCGATGCATACCAAAACTGGAACGCTGGTTCTTTGAAAGTGAACAACTGCACTTTTATCAGCAACGTTGCCGGTTTCACAGTTCAAACTGCAGGAAACGTTATCACACCAGCTACCGGAGCCGACTTGACCAAGTTTCAAACGGATGGCAACGTAGTTGATACTACCCTTGCTGGATTCGACTTCACATATGTGATGAATTCTTCTACAAATGCGGTAACTGATCAGTACGATGCAGTTCCAAACCCAACAGTTGCTTCTACCATTACAGCTCCTGCAGATGGCTTTTTCACTCCTGTGAATTACCGTGGTGCTTTCGGTGGCAACCAAGCTTGGATGAATAATTGGACTTATGTTGCTTTCATTGATGCTGCTAATGGTTTGGTACCTTGTCCAACAGACTTGAACGGCGACGGAATCACCAAAGTAGAAGACTTCTTGATCCTTCTCGGACAATTCAATGCCTCTTGCGACTAAGAGCTTAGCCTAATTACATAACCCTTAAACTAATAGGAAAAATGAAAAAGTTTCTAATGGCCGCGCTTTGCTCTGTAGCGAGCACCGTGGCCCTCGCCCAAATCGACAGCGTTTTCGTCGAGAAGTTCTATGTTTCCAACGCCGCAGACGCCGCAGGTAGTGTTGGAGCCCTTCCTGTAGGATCTGTAACCTGGAGGTTTTATGTTGATCTTGCCCCAGGTCATGAATTACAAGCCGTTTATGGTAACTCCGCCCACCAGCTTCGTTTCCAAACCACCACCGGATTCTTCAACAACGAAGATCGCGGAGCTGAAACTGCTAACGCCATCGGCGCATCTTTCTTGGATGACAACACCGTTTACCTTGATTCTTACATCTCTGTTGGAGCTGTAGGTGCCAACCGTATCGGTGTGCCTAAGGTAGAGGACAACAACACCAACAACATTCCATTCGTATTGTTGCAAAACAACGACCCATCTGCCGGTCTCCCTTTGACCCAGCGCGATGGTGCCAATGCAACTGCTGTAGCCGTTGATGCGGTTACTGCGGTTAACATTGCTACCGAGTTGGCGGTGTTCAACAACGTAAGTAATGCCGGTAACCTGTTCAGCACCAACAACGGTTCATGGGCGAACTTGAACGGTTCCGAAGGCCCTAACGCCACCAACCGTGTATTGGTTGCTCAAATTACCACCGATGGTGTATTGACGTATTCTTTGAACGTACAGGTACGTAACACCACCACCCTGCAGGTGTTTAACTACGTTGCTTCGAACCCTACCGCCGGTGAAGTGACCATTGCCGGTTTGACAGGAACCTTGAACCAGCCAAACACACTGCCAACGGTTTCCTTGACCTCTCCTACAAACGGAGCTTCCTTCTTCGTTGGAAACACCGTGGCTATCGCTGCTACTGCGGCTGATGCCGACGGATCGGTTTCTCAAGTTGAGTTTTTGGTAGACGGTACGGTTGTGAACACCGATAATACGGCCCCATACGCGTACAACTGGACTGCTACTTCAGGCAACCATGTCATTACTGCGCGCGCTACGGATAATGCCGGCGGTGTGACCACTTCCACTGCTGTAAACATCACAGTAGGTGTTGTAGTTCCTCCCACAGTTAGCATTACCGCTCCTGCCAACGGTGCCACTTTTGTTTTAAGTACCACTCCCGTTACGATATCAGCCAACGCTTCGGATCCTGACGGTTCCGTGAGCCAGGTGGAGTTCTTCGTAGACGGCACTTCAGTAGGTGTGGATAACAGCTCTCCTTATACTGTAAACTGGACGGCCACCATCGGCAACAAGACCTTAACCGCAGTTGCTACCGACAACAACAACGCAACAGCCACCTCCTCTCCTGTAAACATTTCAGTATTCGATTCGGCTAGTGCATATGTATTGGTTTCTGAAGTGGCCAATTGCGCCAACAACACGTTCTGTTTACCAGTACAGGCTTTGGCTCCCGTAAACGATGTAATCGGTTACGATATCGTGGTAAACTTTGACAGCACAGAGGTTATCCCTACAGGTCTGGTAACGGTTGACAACGATTTGATCAACCCTGCGTTTACCAACGTGGCTTACTTTATCGGCACCTCTTCCATCAACATCTCCGTGTTCCTGAACGGTAGTGCACCAGCCAACGCCGAGTTTACTGGAACCGGTCGTGTGTTGTGTGTAGAGTTTTTGAAAA
>JBMTLM010000049.1:0-9120 GCA_049431185.1 Bacteroidia bacterium
CCAATATCAGTTCTCCCATTTGCTGGTTTTCCCTGAAAAGTTGGGATTGGTGCAGAATTTTATCCACCAAGGTGGTTTTACCATGGTCAACGTGTGCAATAATGGCGATGTTTCTGATATTCTTCATGTTACGGTTTATGAATCGCTTTTAATTCAAGGGTGCAAAGGTACTGTATTTATCGACCCAACACCATAGTTTAGGTATCTTATTCAATTAGATCAAAAATGATTTATACTAATAAAAACTTGTAATTAACAAATAATAAAAACTAGTACGGTTGATTATTGTTTAACTATTTAACTAAAAAACTAAACAAAATTTATGAAAACCACAATCAAAAATCTCATGCTACTCGCTGTAGCGCTTCCATTGGCTATTGCTGTTACGTCTTGCAAAGATGACGATGAAGAACCAACTCCAACCCCTTCCGTTGATAAGGCTTCCGTGATGGTTACCCATGCTAGCCCTGATGCACCAGGAGTAGATCTTTTAATCGACAACTCCAAAGTAAATAGTGCTGCGCTTTTATTTCCTAACAGCACGGGCTATTTGTCGGTAAATGCAGGAACCCGTAACGTGAAAGTGAATGTTACTGGATCTTCCAACACCGTAATTCAAGCTGACCTGCCTCTCACCAAAAATATGTCTTACTCCATTTTCGCTGTAAACACCGTGGCTAGCATTGAGCCGTTGGTATTGGAGGATGATTTGACCGCCCCTGCTTCTGGAAATGCACATGTTCGTTTCATCCACCTTTCACCTGACGCCCCTGGCGTGGACATTGCTGTCGATGGCGGAGCAGTGGTTTTCCCCGATGTAACCTTCAAAGAATACTCTGATTTCACTCCACTACCTGCCGGCACCTATGACTTGGAAGTCCGTGTGGCTGGCACCTCTACCGTTGCATTGGATTTGGATCCCATCGTATTGGAGCCCGGTAAGATTTACACGGTGTTTGCAAAAGGCTTATTGTCTGGCACAGGTCCTCAAGCCCTGTCTGCCCAAATCATCGTAAACAAGTAATTACTGTTTGTTTTTTGTGTGTTTGTGGTCCCGTGCAGTTTACTGCACGGGATTTTTTATGCCGTTCAATATTGACTATTTTTGTCCTATCATGAAGTTCAACGCACCTGTAGCATTAACCGAGATAGCTGAAATTGCTTCGGCCAGAATCATAGGACCATCCAACGTAAGCGCCACAGGAATCAATGAGATTCACATGGTGGAAGCGGGAGACATCACTTTTGTGGATCATCCCAAATATTACGATAAGGCGTTGCAGTCTAATGCCACCTATATCATCATCAACAAGGAAGTGGATGTTCCTAGCGGCAAATCCCTTCTTTATGCCGATGACCCTTTTACCTCCTATGTTTCCATCGTTCGTCATTTCCGACCTTTCATTCCAATGGATGGGCCTGTTGCATCCTCTGCACTTGTGGGAGCTGGCACGGTTTTACAACCCGGAGCGTATGTTGGTAATCAGGTGGTGATTGGTCGTGATTGTATTATCCATCCCGGCGTGGTGATATACGACCACTGTATCATCGGAGACCGTGTGACGATTCATGCCGGTACCATCATCGGTGCAGATGCCTTTTATTTTAAAAGAAGACCTGACGCGTTTGACAAAATGCTCTCTTGTGGCCGGGTTATTATCGAGGATGACGTGGAAATAGGGGCCTCCTGTACCATTGACAAGGGTGTTTCCGGCGATACCGTCATTGGCAAGGGTACCAAATTTGACAACATGGTGCATATCGGCCATGATACGGTTATCGGGCGCAATTGCCTTTTTGCTGCCCAGGTAGGTGTTGCAGGTGTTGTAAGGGTGGAGGACGATGTCATTTTATGGGGCCAGGTCGGCGTTCAAAAAGACCTAGTGATTGGCAAGGGAGCCGTCGTCCTGGGTCAATCGGGTGTTCCGAAATCATTGAAGGGCGGAATCACTTACTTTGGAAGCCCGGTGCGCGAAGCACGTGAAAAGATGAAGGAGTTGGCCATGATTAAACGATTGCCTGAAATCATAGAACATCTGGGTGATTGATCATGTCTGCCGAAAGTGATGAAATGAAGCTCAAGCAGGAGTTGGAGGCCAAGAAACTCCAGCTGCATTGGTTGTTGCAGATCACCAAGGCCATCAATTACAACCTGCCTTCTACTAATCTTTTTGAAATTTATCAATCGGTGTTGCGTAACCAGCTTCGTGTGGGTAAAGTGTTGTTGGTTGTAAATGAGGGCGGTTGGCATTCTCCATTCCGCTATGGAGTGGAGGGAGTCTCCATTCCGGAAGAGATGGATGCATTGTTGACCGATATCAAATCCTTTTCAGAGGGCGGCATGACCAACGATAGTTGGATGAGGCCGTTCGATACGATTGTTCCTGTGCTGCATCAGGATGTCCCTTTGGCATATGCCGTGATTGGCGGACTGGATGAAGAGGTTTTTCACAGCAAGCGGGAAATCATCACCTACATTCATACCATCACCAATGTCATTGTAGTGGCCATTGAAAACAAACGAATGGCCAAGGAGTCCATTCGCCAGGCTGCATTGGAAAGGGAGTTGCAATTGGCAGCTCAAATGCAATCAATGCTCTTTCCTGAAAGTCTGGTTACCCATTCTTTTCTTGATATTGCCGCCACCTACATACCTCACCAGTCGGTTGGTGGTGATTATTATGATTTCATCAAATTGAGTGATCATGAAGCTTTGGTTTGCATGGCCGACGTTTCGGGAAAGGGTTTGTCGGCCGCCATGTTGATGTCCAACTTCCAAGCCAACCTGCATGCCATCATTCGTCATACGGCATTTACATTGGAAGATCTGGTTACGGAATTAAACGCATGTGTAAACGGTTCTGCCAAAGGCGAGAAATTCATTACCTTTTTTGTAGCGCGCATTTCGGAAAAAAACAGCACCATTGAATACATCAATGCCGGTCATAATCCTCCGGTTCTACTACACGACAACACTGCTGAGCTGTTGGAGGCCGGTACCACGGGCCTTGGAATGTTCGAAGAACTCCCTTTCTTAAAACATGGAACGGCCACCTTCAATAAAGGGTCGTTGTTGTTTTGCTATACCGATGGTATTACAGATATGGAAAACATTCACGGTGCACCTTTTGGATCCGAAAACCTGGAGCAATTATTGCGTGACCATTTTCATGTTGCCAATATGCGTGACTTGCACGATCGAATGGTGTTGTCCTTTGACGATTACAGGGGAGGTGCGGCATTCCCCGATGATGTGACGTTCCTGAGCGTACGGTTCAACTGATTGAAGCCCGTGATTTTTCTTTCTCACTTTTGGAGTGATAAAGGTCCAAGGCTACAATCGCTGCAATGAATCCCCAGTAAGGCACGGATGCTTTTTCCGTATCCAAAAAGTTATTGAGGGTTGCATGAACCCAATAGGTAACCAAACCTAAAAGCAATCCTTTCGCCAGCAACCTGATTTGCCGGTCTTTCGAATGAATGATGATCCTGGAGGCCCTGTATACGGTGGCGATCAGGATCAAAATAAAGAACAATGCACCCATGACGCCTTGCTCGGCCATGGCACCGATATATTCGCTGTGGGCGTTGCCACCTTCTCCGAAGTTGGTGCTGATGATGGTGCGCTCACTGAACTTTTGAAAAGGTGCATATTGGAAAACATAGGTTCCAGGGCCCCAACCCAGGATGGGTTTTTCGGTAAACATGCGCAAGGCACATGCCCATCTGTTAATCCGTTCTACATTGGATGCATCCGTGGTGATGTTTGAGACGGATTGTACGTGTGAGGCATAGTCGGTTGACGATTGTTCATCTGTGCGTTCAAGCTCCATCTTGATGTCAGTCCAATTGAAAAGTATGATCAGAACCGTGCTGATGGCCGCCATAATCACCAATGACGTTTTCACTCTCATTAATATCACCAGGTAACAAAGCAGTGCAGCCACCAAACTCACCCATGCTGCCCTTGTGTAGGACAAAACAACGGCACCGATCAAAATACACAATACAGCCCCGCAGCTGGACCGGAATAAAAAGGACTTTTTATGGTCATCCAAAAATGCAAACATCATTGGTATAAACATGGCGATAACGGCAGCATAAGCGGTATGGTCGTTGTATAAAGGAGTCATTGCCGAGTGAGCCGCTTTTTCCGTGAATCCTGCCATGGCATGTTGGATGGTGGTGTATGCGATGGCTACGATTAACGGAATAAGGTAGCACCAGATGAACGTGCCTATTTTTTCCTTGTTCTTGAAAATGAGTATAGCCAAAAGAAAGAAAACCACCACATAACATGTTCTGGCCAATGTTGCCTTCAATGATACTACGGGCATTGTGCTGGTAAAACTGGTGAAGTACATCCATGCCAAATGTATCAGGATGAAAATAGTGACCGGATGCCTGATGATCTCCTTGCCGAGCTTGTTGTGGTATAGGCACGTGGCTAGGAAAATCAGCATCAATCCAAACATCAAAGGCTCTGACGGTAAACTGACACCGATTCCGATGGGTGTTTTTTGAAGATTGATCGATAACGGAGTGATGAGGGCACAGAAAAAAAACATCAGGTCCATCCTGTAAAGGGAAACCACCAGCAAGGCGGCGACAATGGGAATCAAGATACCGAAAAGGCTTTCGGTAAGGATGGATACGCTACAGGTCAGGGCTCCAAGGAATCCGACGACATACAACAGCTGCTTTTCCGTGAAAACGGAACCGCCCATTGAAGGATTTCCGTTGAGGAACCTGCTGAACATTTGGAAGGGAAACGGTTAGGATCTCTGCTTACGACCCTCAAAAATGATGAGGAGTGTGATGGATAACACCAAGGTGGAAATGGTGGACAGCAAAACAATCATGCTTCTCACGGGATAAGATTTCTTTTCTGCAGGAACCGGGGAGGTTATGATGTTTGAATAAGTTAATTCCTTGGTCATGTCGCGCAAAGACTGGTCGTATTGCTGCTTGATTTTGTTGTACTGCTTACGCACCTCCTCCACGTTTTCAGCCAATCCAACCAATTCAAATCCCTTGGCACCCATCGCTTGTATGACGTTTTCGAGCCTTTTGCCGTCTCCTGCACCTTTGCTGACGCCTTCATAGTAAACACGACTTAACGATCGGATCTGTTGCTCCATATCCACGATTCCATACTCTTTGCTGATCTGCTTCATCAGGTTTTGCATCGAATCGATTTCCGCTTGGCGTAGTTTGAGTTGGTTTTCTGAGATGATAACCACTTCCAATGATTTTTTACGCAAAAGATCCAACGACTTTTTATTCAGTTTGGATACAATGGAATCGGCTATGTCGCTTGCCATCTTTGGGTCCTTGTCCATTACAATGATCTCCACCGATTCGAATTTAGTCTTGTCGATGTTAATGTTTTCCTTCATGGTTTCATGAAGCTCCGTCAACGGATATCTTCCAGTGGAGTCAATTTCGTAGTGGGCAATAAAATTAAAATCGTTCGCGACCGCATCCCGTATGTCCTCTGACTCCAATAATTGAATCAACTGTTCTGTAGGGCTTTCTGAGGAGTAGGGAATGATATTAAAGGGATAAATGATGGCAGTGGATTTATATTTAGGGGTGATGAAAATTGGCGATGAAAACAGAATGGATAAGGCAACGGTGGTTAGTGTTATGGCAATCAGTTGCTTGCGATGCTTTACAAGGATTGATACAAGAAAGCTAGCATCAAAGCTAACATCGTTTTTGGGAGTGTTTTCAGTGTCCATTAGAAGTCTAAATCAATATGTAAAGCTACAAAAAACGGCCCTTTTCGGCACCTGATTTTGGGCTGGTATGTTGAGAGGGTTCCTGTTGATTCTAAGTGCGTTACTCCCGGTCCTTGTAGACGGCAAAGATTTCCTTTAGGTTGATGGCCTTGGTAAGAAATGCAAGGATGGCTGTAACCACAGCAGTGACCATTGTTTTACCCAAAAGCATGTCGGGCAAATTCAAGTATCCGGCAATTGCTGCGGCCACCGTCAGGCTTAAAACCGTAAACAGGGATAGGCGCAAAAGATAGTTCCAATTGGTAGCTATTTTGAAAAACCGAATTGCAATTAAGATCTGGGATAAGGCCATAAGTAATTGTGTCACCATGCTTGCCATCGCTGCCCCGTTTGCTTTCAGTTTTGGAATTAGTATCAAGTTCAAGACCACATTCAAAATCATTGCGGAAGCGGCCAGTTTATTCAGGGCTCCCAACTTGCCACTGGCCGTTAGGAGGGCTCCGAAGGAATAAGAGATACACATGCCGGAGAAAGATACCATCAAAAACGTGCCAACCTGGGCTGATTCACGAGCATTGAATTTGTAAAGCGCATCCATAATCTCCACCCCATTGAAGAGATAAACGATAGCCGCACCAATGGCGGGCACTAACATCAGAGAGGTTGAGGTTTTGAGCAGGGGTTCTATGTTTGCTTTGCTTTTTAACATGTGTGAAAAGATGGGTAATAAAAGTCCTGCAAAAAGATAAGCTACCATGTTGCCGGCTTCCATCAATCGATATGCCTGTGCATAGATGCCGGCTTGTTCAGCTCCGTTTAATAACAAGCGTTCCAACATTACCGAGTCCACGCGGTTATAAAAGGTCATGAGCAGGATTAACACGGCAAACGGATAAGATTTTCGTAAAATCATCAGGGAAAAGGCCTTGTTCCATTTAATCGCACGAAAATTCTCATTTCCGGAAAGCATCAAGAGGGTCACTATTAAAGTGATTACATAGGAGCCTGTTTGGGCATAAATGAACCACTCGATCTGGAACGGTGGCCCTCCCGCGCGTCCCCAAAGTAACCAACCGCAAATCATGATCATCAGTCCCCGGTCCAGTACGGAAATGATGCTGTCGTATTTGAACATATGTAATCCGGCCAGATTGGATCGTAAATACAATATGCCCGAAATCAGGAATTGGTTGACCAAAAGAACTCCCAGGAAACTCATGTCGTGCCACGAATAACCAACAAGCAAGGCGATCACCCCACTAATCGTCAAGTAGACCAATGCAAGAATGATTCTCAAGATGATGATACCCGATATGTGCTTTTGGAGCAACTGTCGGTTCATGGAGATATTCCTGTTGTTGAAATTGGTGATACCCAAGTCCAAAAGGATATTGAGCAGCAATGAGAAATTAAACAAGGCATAGTAATGCCCATATGCTTCTGCACCTGTGATGTTTTGAACCGCCCTGTCGATACCAAAAAGCCAAAATGGCTTCACCAAAAGGTTCAAAAGCAGCAGAAAGCCAAGATTGGAGATGAATTTCTTTTGCATTCAATAAAATTGAGGCAAATTTAACCCAATATTTGACCCACCCACCGGATGTTACAGGAGTTTAAAAAAGGCAAAAAAACAGTTGCAGGCTGCGACGAGGCGGGGCGAGGGTGCTTGGCGGGTCCGGTTTTTGCTGCCGCCATTATTTTACCTGAGGGCTACCGGCATGAATTGTTAAACGATTCCAAGAAAATGAAGGAGTCGGACAGAGACTATTTGGCTGAGCATTTAAAAGAGCACGCATTGGCTTACTCCATCGCCATGTGTGATCATGAGGAAATCGATCGAATCAATATTTTAAATGCATCCTTCATGGCTATGCATCGTGCCGTGCAGCAATTGGATATGCTACCAGATTTGCTATTGATTGATGGCAACAGGTTTAACCCCTATCCAGGAATCCAGCATGAATGTGTTGTAGGTGGAGACGGCATATTCACATGCATTGCTGCCGCTTCCGTATTAGCTAAAACAGCCAGAGACTCCTTCATGATGGATCTTCATAAAATACACCCCGAATATGGATGGGATCGCAACAAGGCTTACGCCACCAAACAGCATCGGGAAGCTTTGATGAAGTTCGGTTATTCGCCCTATCATCGAAAGACGTTTAGGTTGGATTATCAAACCAAAATGGACTTCTAGGATTTCAACAAATGGTTGTAGATAAGTGCTTAAGGGCGATTCGTGTGAATGGTTGCTTAAGGGTGTAGCTTTGGCAAAACCAACGCATGCGTCTATGAAAAGAGTGGTTAACTCGTCAGTATTGCTTGTGTTTATCCTGTTAGGGGCTCTGATGGTCCTATTCGTTGCCCGAGACTTTTTAGCCTAAGGCGCCTCTGATTTTTACCAGGTCGGCCGCGGATCAAATCCAATCGGCCTAACATCATCTTCTCAGCCGCAGCTGTTGTCCTGGCTTTATGGATAGGTCATTTTCCAAGCCGTTCAGTTTTATCAACCTGTCCAACTTGAGGCAGTATTCCTGTGCGATGTCCCTGAGAGATTCCCCTTCACGAACGGTATGGAACTCCTCGTCGGGAGTGCCCCTTTTAGGTTTTAGATATACGATTTCTCCCTCGTTCAGGAGGTCGTTTTTCTCTGCATCATTGTACTTAAGCACCTGCCATAGTCTCATGTCATTGGCAATGGCAAGCGCATACCAAGTGTCGCCTTTTTGAGCCCTGATGAATGGCACACCGTTTCCAGTTTGTCCTTTTTTGGGTTTTGAAGCTGGACTGTTTTTTGTGTTTTCGCCGCTTTTGGGATCTTGTTTTACCTTAGGCGTATCTTTTTTGGCCAACCTGTCGGTCTCATCGTTGGTTATGGGAATACCCTTACCCCCTTTGTCATATTGATGCAGATCGTGCTCTTCGATGATTTTAATGAGCAATTCAGCATATCGTGGGTTGGTGGCGTACCCCGCTTTTTTTAGGCCATGGGCCCATGCCTTGTAGTCGGTTATCTCCAAATCGAAAAGTGAGGCATAGCGCGGCCTGGTTCGCAAAAACATCCCATGATCATCATACGAGTCCAAAACGCTAGGGTACTTTCGAAAGCATTCATTGGCGCTGTCATCATCCATGATGTAGGTTGCTCCGGTCCACTCCTTGTGGCGTTTAATGCCAAAGTGATTATTGGCCTCTTTAGCCAGGTTGCTGTTGCCCGCATCCGACTCCAAAATACCTTGCGCCAAAGTGATACTGGCAGGGACTCCGGTTTTATGCATATCCTCAATGGCCTCATGCTTGTATTTTGAAACATATTCGTTGGCTGTCATCCTTTTGGCCGGCTGTGCTTGGGCATGCAAACCGATAAGTGCCGATG
>JBMTLM010000050.1:0-9038 GCA_049431185.1 Bacteroidia bacterium
TTTCTTCCACAAGGGTAAATAAATGTCGTTTAAAACATCCGAGATTTCCAACATCAGTTTTGGCTTGACCGACAACGGTCCTGCGGCCGGTTCCTCCAACTCTGCAACCAAAGGTGTTTCTTATGTGATGGCCGGTCGTAAATTGATCCGTGAGCCTAAGGTAGATAACATGACTATGGAGAAAGGCATTGTGGTAGTGGAAATCACCATCGACAAATACGGCAACGTGGTGAAGGCGGTTCCAGGCATCGAGGGCACCACCACTACCAGTAACTATCTTTTGACCAAAGCCAAGCAAGCTGCTGAAAGTGTCAAGTTTGATACATCACCAGTGATGCCACAGTCGCAAACAGGCGCCATAACGATCACCTTCTAGTTTTTTGATTTTTTTTTGGATGGCATGATTTGATCATTGCCACATTGATTGAGTGTGCAATTGGTTCCCCAAAAACTGTCTTGCCCTTGTTTCCTTTTCATTTATGGAGATTTCTACCCATTTGATTGTGTAGAATATTGTCTATTTTGTGTTGATTTTCAATCAATTGACTGCTGATTAATTTTTCTTTTACCTAAAATCACTTGCGTTGTATTGCATTTCGGGGTATCTATGCACGCTTTTTAGAAAACGCTAATCGGCATACATACTCCATCATTCAATTAACTAGTCAAAACACTTACACCCTTAAAAAAAATTCAACCAAATGAAAAAGCAATTATTATTTGGGGCATTGAGCATCATAATGCTTGGAGTCCTAGTGATTTCTTCTTGTACCAAGGAAGCCTCTGATGTGGCTCCGGGCGCAAACCGTGTTACCATCGGTAACACCGAAAACTCGTGCGTAACTCTTATTGCTGGCCGCAACATCAATGCCGGCACGGTTTGTTTCGAAGACGAGGACACCGACGGCGATGGGTATGTTGATCTGTTGCGCGTATGTTATAACACCATCGATGGATGGGAGCTTACTGAAGCGCATTTGTTCATTGGCAATTCAATGGCTGAAATTCCGATGACGCGTTCAGGAAATCCAATCCCAGGTCAATTCCCCTACAAGTCGGGTAACATTACCGGCCTTACCACTTATTGTTTCGAAATTCCATTCAGTGAAATTGGAATGGTTTGTCCTGATCCTGGCAAGAACTATGTAGTTGCAGCACATTGTGCAATGCGTAAGCCTAATGGCACTGGTGGTTATCAGACTGAAACAGGTTGGGGTGCTGGCGAGCGAATCAACACCAAAGGTAGCTGGGGAACCTATTTTGAGATCGTGGTTTCTTGCGATGAGCGTCCTCCCGTAAATACGTGTTCAGAAACAGCTTTCGCCATGGACCAAAACGGTTCAGCCATTTGCTTCTCGGAATTCGGTGAGTTCGTTAACAATCCAAACCGTTGGGGATGGACCAATGGCCCATTGGTAGAGGGCGACTACACCTTTGAGCTGTGGGCCGGAGCTGGGCAATGTAATTTGAGTAATGGAGCGAGAGTCGGTGAGTTAGTGGTTCGCTACCACGACGGCATTGCAGATGTTACTTACAATGTATTCACACCCTACTCCCTTAAAGAGGTTCATTTGTACGTTGGCAACAACCCATTGGCTACAAGCAACAATGGTCCACATCCAGAGTACACTTTAGCTCCAGGTCAATACCCTATCGTTTCCGGATTGCTGGGTGAGGGAACAACAGATGCCAATTACGTAGTGGAAAACCTTTCTGGTGAGATCTACGTAGTTGCCCATGCTTCCGTTTACGGATTCGAGTGCGAATAAAACACCCTACTAAAATTTGAAAAGGGCTCCGATTTTCGGGGCCCTTTTTCTTTGAAACGCTGATTTTTTCAAATATTCAGCATCACTTTTCGTGGATTTACGCCAAAAATGGGTGAATGAAACTCCAATCGGATTTTCATCCGAATACTTTCGGCAATTATTTCTAAACCCAATTCAAATGAACATCAAAAAAATCAAACTGCTGGGATTGATTTCCCTGCTTGCCATAGTGATTTTGCAATCTTCATGTGATAAAAATGAAGACAACACCCAAACCAACACCGCCTCAACAACCTTGGCGAACCGGGTAGATGCGGGAACCTCCACCTCTGGATCCGGATGTGTAAACCTGATCGCTGGTCAAACCATCAATGTTGGTTCCGTTTGTGTAGAAGACATTGACACCGACAATAATGGCGAAAAAGATGCCATACGTGTCTGCTACAATACCACCAACGGCTGGACACTTAATGAGGTTCATTTATGGGTGGGAACATCCTTAACCCAAATGCCTCGGACCAATTCTGGTAACCCTATTCCAGGTCAGTTCCCCATCAACTCAGGTAATATCACGGGTCAAACCAGTTTTTGTGCTGAAATATCATTCGCATCACTGGGATTCACTTGTCCGGGACCTTCTCAATATTATGTAGCGGCACACGCGGTAGTGCGTAACCAATCTGGTGGAACTGAAACCGCAGGGGGCGAAGGGCCACGCATCACCACCCGTGGTAATTGGGCCATGTATTTCCCGATTTGGCTCTCTTGCGATCCGCCTCCACCAACTAATTGTACATGTGAAACAGCTTGGGCCAAAGATCCTAGCGCCAGTGCTTGTTTCGACAACTTCAGTTGCTTATCCGCCAATCGTTGGGGTTGGAGTAATGGTCCTTATGCTCCTGGAATTTATACCATGGAGTTGTGGGCTGCAGCTGGTCAGTGTAATACGTCTGCGGGTACTCTAGTGGGTGCCGTTACGCTGAATTACACCGGTACGTCAGCTACGGTTTCTTACCAGTTGAACACAAGCTCAATTGGTGGATGTACATTGAACTTGGGCTCAGCACATTCCTATGTAGGCTATATGCCGTTGCCGGGATATCCCAATAATTGCACTGTAGCTCCTGGACAAATCGGACAAACGGCTTCTTTCAACAATGGTGTCACCACCCAGCACTCATTTCAATTCAACAATCTTAATGGATCTCCTATCTATATGTTGTCTCATGCTGATGTGTGTGGAATACCAGAATAATATTCGCCAAAAAAACAAAAAGGGGGATGATCGAAAGACCATCCCCCTTTTTTAATCAAACCTATCTTTTTAGTTGGAATACATCATCCGCAACTGCGCCTTGGCCAGCAAAATGGCCTTGAGCCAATCCGGCACGCGGATACGCATCTGCATCACTTTGGAGGCAGGCTCTTTCTGAATGCGGCGTAATAACTCAAGATAATAGACATAAGCGGCATAAACACCTTCCCTGACGCCTTTGGGCAACATCATGATGCCTTGGTAGGCGTCATCGAAATCCCGTTGGATATCGGCTTCAATGGCGCGCTTTTGTTCCTCTGAAAAATCAGTGAAATCGACACCCGGAAAATATACCCTGCCCCGTTCCTGGAAATCACTCTTCAAGTCGCGGAGGAAGTTGACTTTCTGAAAGGCAGCGCCCAATTTGCGTGCCGGAGGTACTAACGTATCATACAGTTTTCCATCGCCCTCGCAAAACACCCGAAGGCACATCAACCCCACCACTTCGGCAGAACCGTAGATATACTTATTGTAAAAGGCTTCGTCGTAGTCTTTTTTATCGAGATCCAAGGTCATGCTGTATAAGAACGCCTCGATGAGTTCATCCTCGATCTTGAATTGATTCACGGTAAGTTGAAAAGCATGCAGCACGGGATTGGTACTGATACCGGTACGGATGGCATGCCAGGTATCCTTTTTGAAATCGTTCAACAATTGTTCTTTATCGTGCCCATGAAAGGTGTCCACGATCTCATCCGCTACCCTCACGAAACCATAGATGGCGTATATAGGCAAGTGAAAACGCTTGTGAAGCGTTTGAATCCCTTTTGTGAAGGAGGTGCTGTAGCGCTGCGTGATAATGCTACTCAGCTCCAAACAAAGATCATTATACTGCTGCATGTTCTTTTTCGATACGTTCAGTTACCAACCGCGAACTGATCACCACAATGGGCAAACCCGTTCCCGGTACGGTACTGGCTCCGACGTAGTAAAGATTAGAAAAATCTTCGTCTTTATTGGCAGGGCTGAACGCGCCGATCTGATTTAATCCGTGGGCCAATCCCAATCCGCTGCCTCGGTACAGGTTAAAGTTGTTTTGCCAATGGATGGGATCCATCACGGTTCGCGTCAATGTGTTGGCTTTCAAGTCGTAACCGATTCTTTGGGAGAGGTCGGCAATGATGTTGTCGGCCAATTCCTCCGAATCCGACCAATCTGGTTTGTAGCGCAAATCGGGCATGGGGCACAAGATGAACAGGTTCTCACAGCCCTCCGGCGCCGACTCGGGGTTGGACCTGGAGCTCACATTCACATAATAGTAGGGTTTTTTCGGACTGACTGAGGTCTTGAAAATGGAGGAGGCATAATCTTCGAAATTGTTACCTAAAAAGTAGTTGTGGTGCTTCAGGTTTTCCAAGCGACCCTTCACTCCTAGATAGATGGTGAAAGGGGAGAGCGTCCAATCCATTGCATCCAACTTCTGCTCATTATAGGCCACGCGATTGAGCACTTTTCCTCTGAAAGAAGCTGCATCGGAGTTAGAAACATAAATATCGGCTGTCCATATTTTGCCGTTGGCATCTTCAAAGCCGGTTACCCGCGAACCCGACTGGTGCACTTTTACGATTTCCGTATTGAAGTGGAATTTGACGCCACGGGCATCTAGGATTTCCTTGATGCGGCTAACGATTTGGTACATGCCACCTTGCACATTCCAATAGCCGTCGTGGATCAATTCGGTGTAGTTCAGCAGACTGTAGACGGCAGGTGTTTGGAAAGGGGTAGAGCCCAAAAAGAAGGCTACCAATGAGAAAATCACTTTCACCTCTTGCGACTCAAATCGACCATCCAGCTCTTTCCACATGGAACGGAACATTTTAGGCGCATGCTTCCAAGGCACCCTTGAAAGTTGCATCAAGTAATCCAGTGTGCCTCCAAAATTTCTTTTGATAACAATGTCTTCCGTATCGTGAAAAATCTTTCCGGCGGCCTCCAAATAAGCTTTGGTTTTGCGTTCCATGTCGGGCTCGATGCCTTCAAATTCCTTGGCCAGCTTGCTCAAATCCTTGTGCATTTGAAACACGCGATCTTGACCTGCAATGTTGACCGTGTACAAGGGATTGAGTTCGTTCAATTCAAAAGGAATGGGCTCCCCCACGCTTTCAAAGAGTTCCTTGAATTCGTAACTCATGGAGAAAAAGCTAGGACCCACGTCGAAGGTGTAACCGTCTTTTTCCAGAATGTGCAAGCGGCCACCCGCGCGGGGTTGTTTTTCCAGCATGCGCACAGAATAGCCTTTGTGGCTGAGGCGCAACGCGGTTGACAAGGCCCCTAAGCCGGTTCCTAGAATCAAAACAGACTTAGCCACGGAACCTCCTGAAATATTTCGATGGAACAAAGAGGAACCCAAAGGCTTCGGCTCCATCTTTGGTGTGAACCGCATGGTGCAAGTGATGCGTAGAACGCATGGCCTTGAAGTAAGGCAACTCGGCTTTCTTGAGAGCCTTGATGCGCTGATGCACGAATACATCGTGGACCAGGAAATAAGCGGCGCCGTACATGGCAATGCCTAAACCCGCATAAAATCTCCAGTCAAAGTCAGCAGCACCCACCACGATCAACCAAACCGAAGGAAGGGCGAACATGAATCCAAAAAGGTCATTCAATTCCAGCACGCCCTTGCGGGGGCGGTGATGGCTTTCGTGCCAAACCCATAAGAGGCCGTGCATGATGTATTTATGGGTGAACCACGCCACACCCTCCATGAGGACGAAGAAAATGAGCAGGATGAGTACGTTTAAAAGCATGTGTGTACGAGTTTTTGATAACCAGTGAAAGCGGCAAATGGTTTTGAAATGTTGACGGAATTTTTCAAAAACCTACACAAGAACGTCTTTTTTGTTAAACATTTTCATAGTGCTTGTATAAAAACTGAACATTTCAAGAGTCGAATCTTCCTAACTTGCATAGGTGTTTAGCCAATCGTTACTGCCCTACAACACCTTCGGCCTGGACGTATCAACCGAGGAAATCTACCCCGTTGAGGATCTCATTTCCTTACACCAATTCTGGATCTCAAGGCGCTGGGAAAACCGCCCATGGCACATCTTAGGCGGGGGAAGCAACGTATTGATAACCGACAACTTAGCCGGAACCGTATTGCTGAATCGCATACGGGGAAAGCGCGAGATTGCCCGTGAAGGCAATCAAATTTGGATTGAATTCGGAGGGGGTGAAAATTGGCACGATGCCGTCATGTGGGCGGTTGAAAAGGGGTATGGCGGGCTGGAAAACATGAGCCTCATTCCCGGCACGGTGGGCGCTGCCCCGATTCAGAACATTGGAGCCTATGGGGTGGAGTTGAAAGACCATTTTGTGTACTTGGATGCTTTTTGTTGGGAAACAGGCACCCAGGTGCGATTTGAACGCTCAGCCTGCGAGTTTGGATACCGAGATAGCATTTTCAAGCGCTGGGCCAAGGGAAAGTACTTCATTACCCATATATGCCTTCAGCTGGAACTTCAACCCAAAGTCAACACCCAATACGGTGATATCGCCAGCACCCTGCAGAGTTGGGGCATTCAAAATCCCAGCATCGAGGAGGTAAGTCGAGCGGTCATACACATTCGCCAGAGCAAATTGCCTAACCCGGCCGAACTGGGAAACTGCGGCTCCTTTTTCAAAAACCCCGTCATACCTGAATCCCAGTTTAAAGAATTGCAAGCGCGCATTCCCGAGGCCAAGCATTTTCCAGTCGGGGCTGGCTGGGTCAAGGTTCCTGCGGGCTGGCTCATTGAACATGCGGGCTGGAAAGGCCATAGAGCGGGTGCCGTAGGCGTTCACGAAAAACAAGCCTTGGTGCTGGTCACCTACGGTGGAGCCCAAGGAAAAGACGTCATTGCCTTGGGCCAAAAAATACAAGCCGACATTCTGCAGCGCTACGGCATCGAACTGGAGATGGAAGTCAACGCCTGGTAGCACTCCCGACAAGCGATGGCTGTTCAGGGAAAACTCAGCACCGCTACAGTCAATCCCAGGCCGTTTAGCTGTCCAGAAATTCCATGCTGGCAGTCAGTCTGTCAACGCCTAACATTACCCTGTGTATGCAAAGCCTGCGCAGGGCAGGCCGTCTGCGACCGAACGCTGCTCCCCACAGCTGATGGTGGTCTTTCCCAAACGCAAGGTCCTCTTGGCATTTACGCCGCCACCTGGCCTTTGGCGCAAAAGCCAAGCATCCCTTACCTTTGGAACATGGCCTCGCTTGTATCTGCCTATTCACGCCGCCTCGCTTCGCTCGGCGCCAGCGTCCTGCTTGTAAGCACCGCCTTAGCCCAAAGCTACCCCATTCGCATTCAAAAGGCCGAATCAGCCCCCCATTATGGGCAAAAAGTCGAACATCCCGAAGTGATCATAGAACGCAATCTGCAGACCCCCTTGTGGCACTTTTTCGACCCCATGCAGGCCCCAGATGCATTTCTTGAAACCCAAGGAGAATCAGCCGAAATGCCCCTTCCCGAAGGCATCAACGAGGCATTGCGGCAGAAAATTGACGCCCGCAGAGAAGCTTCCATTCGCGGCCGCGGTTTGTACAACCAAGATCCTACTCCCAAATCTGACATTGCCCCCGAACAACTCGAAGGATTCGAAACCGGCGGTGGCGGCGGCACACCCAACGACAACCACGTGGCCGTAGGAAAAGACGGCACCTTCGTCTCGGTCATGAATACGGTGATACGCGTTTGGTCTCCCGATGGCGGCCTCAAAAAAGCTTGGAGCTTGATCAACTACAGCAAAGTCAATCCCAATATCGACGACATCCCCACCCTGACCCGCGTGTATGACCCCCGGGTGATATACGATCCCGAAGCCGACCGCTGGATGATCATCTACATGCATGGCACTACCGATATCAGCAGCTTCATCGTGGTGGGATACAGCAGCAGCTCAGACCCCACCCAACCTTGGAACGTGTACAAAATTGACGGCAGCCCCACCGCAGATACGGCTTGGAGCGACTATCCCATTGTTTCCCAGACCTCCAAAGATCTCTTTTTCACCGTCAACCTGTTGCTAAACGGAACCTCCTGGGAAGAGGGATTTCGCGAGGCTGTGATTTGGCAAATGAACAAGGCTGATGGCTATGCCGGCAAAACCTTGAATCAGAATTTGTTTCGCGGAATCAAGTACGAAGGCGTGAGCATTTGGAGCATTTGCGCCATCCAAAATGGCCCCGAACCCAGCGGCACAGACAATTATTTCATGAGCGTTCGACCTTACAGCGAGCGCAACGACACCGTCTTTTTGCACCGCATCACCAATAGTTGGGAGAGCGGCCAAGCCGAATACGAATTGCAGGTGCTGCGCAGCGATCTGGAATATGGTTTTCCTCCCTCGGCTTTGCAGCCTCAATCAGGTTTTAAACTTCGAACCAACGATGCTCGGGTCTTATCGGGCGTGCGCATAGGCAAGCAGATTCACTATGGGCAGAATTGCATGAATTTCCAAAGCCAGCAAGCCCATTTGCTGCACGGGGTCATTTACGGCCTGGATGAGTCTCCCTTCATTCAAGCCCGCTTGATCACCCATGACAGTTTGGAATTCGGATACCCCGCTTTTGCCGCTGCCGGTGATTCAGATGAAGACCCATCGGTCGCACTTTCGGTGGTATACAGCAGCGCTTGGCACTACCCAGGAGCAGGTTTTTTATACTGCAACCGTACCGGCGAATACAGCGATTTCACCGTTTTGCGCCAAGGCGAGTCCATCATCAATTACACTTACATAGCCCCCGACGAGCAGCGATGGGGTGATTACGAGGGCCTGCAAATGCAGTTCGGAAATCGCCGCGAATTTTATTCTGTCGGGTCCTACGGCAAAAACAACCAAATGCTGGCCTACGTAGCCCGAGTCAAACTCCACGACGCCCAGTTGGATCAGGCCATCGCCGAAATTCGCGTATTCCCAGTTCCCAGCCAAGACCGCTCGGTGCAGATCGAAATCAAAGCAGATAAACC
>JBMTLM010000051.1:0-9030 GCA_049431185.1 Bacteroidia bacterium
TATCCTATGATGCCGCGCCAATCAAATTTAATCATCACCGGAAACTATTCGCTTGTGATTTGGCAGGAAATTATACAGGAGCCACCTTCGTGGAGCAGGCCACCTATCACGAATACCTGAACTCCAGTTTTGCGGGAACATCCACCACTTGTCAGTCGTGCCACATGCCGCGACTCACTGATGCCATCGTGATTGCCAATGGATACATCACCTTGCAACCGAGGTTCCCTTTTAATCAGCACACCTTCGCAGGTGCCAACAGCTTCATGTTAAAGCTGATTAAAAACAACAAATCATCTTTGGGCGTAACCGCCACGGATGCGAACCTGGATTCTTCGATTGCTGCCACCATGATAATGTTGCAGCAAAACTCCGTTGAATTCGAATTGATCAATGACGGGCTCACACCAGATACAGCCTTCTATCGGGTACGCATCCGAAACAAAGCCGGCCACAAGTTCCCTTCAGGCTATCCCGCCCGAAGGGCCGTACTGCAATTCGTGGTCACCGATGCCGTAGGCGATACGATTTTTCAATCAGGCATCTTTGATCCAAACTACCGTGTTGTTGGCGAAAATCCCCAGTTTAATCCCCATTACCAATCCATCAGCCAGAACCATGTCAGCCAGATTTACGAGATGGCCATGGGTGATGTGAACGGGCAATTCACATCGGTACTTGCCCGTGCCGCTGTGCTATTGAAGGATAACAGAATACCTCCTGACGGATTTACCACCAGTTCATCGGTTTATGATACGGTCAAGGTTTCCGCCGACGCCTTGGCCGATTCGGATTTCAACAAGACCAACGGAGTTGAAGGAAGTGGCACTGATTTCGTCCACTTCAAGGTGCCTGTGGGTGGCATATTGGGGAACATTCAAGTAAACGCACGATTGTACTACCAATCCGTGCCACCCAAGTGGCTGGATGAAATGTTCACCTACAACAGCACAGAAATCGACACCTTCAGGAACATGTATAATGCTGCTGACAAAACTCCGGTTCTGGTGGCATCCGACAGCATTACGAATCTTTTAACAAGTCAGGTGTCCGTTTACGAAAGCAACATCCATATAGCTCCTACCATCACCCAAGACGGTTTGATTTCGGTGGAGATACCTAACCACGATCGGATTCTGGTGGCAGAGGTATTTGATGCATCCGGAAAAAGATACGCCTTGAAAGAGTCCTCAAGATCAAGCAACAAAACGTGGATGACTCTTCCTCGTGAGCGTGGGGTTTATATTATTCGTATCACCACCCGGTTCGGTAGCAAAACCGTCAGGGTGATGAGATTATGATCCCCAAGTAGTTACTCGACAAAAACAAAAATCAACTTACTTTAAATCAAAACAAAACCCGAAAAATGAAATTGAATTTACAAAAGCTATTCGCCATCACCATGGTTTGCCTGGCTTACTCGGCAGGCCTTGTTGCTCAAACGGTTTCGTTCACCAACTCCAACAATAAACTCGCTACCAACAGCCGAAGCGGCTGTGCGGTTACCGTTGTGGACGTGAACAGTGATGGATTGGATGATATTGTTAGAATGGACCAGGGACACATCATTAACCTGGAACTCCAACAGCGTGATGGCAGCTTCTACCATCAAATGATCACCGATATCGGAGGAGGAAGCGCTTGGGCCATGACCATGGCCGATGTGGACAAAAACGGCTGGAAGGACGTTATCGCTGATGGAACGGGGGGCATCCGTTTGGTGAAACTTTTCAATAACGGTGGCAACATCACTTTCACCAATACCTTACTAGCCCAATCAGGATTCTTCCTTCAAAACGCCACATTCTGTGACATGAACAATGATGGATGGATAGACCTTTTTTGCTGCGATGACAATGATGTCAGCAAGCTTTATTTAAACGACGGTGCAGGTAACCTGAACCCGTCTACTTACGTGAATTTCGCGGTGAATCCCGGAATGTTTTATGGTAATGACCCATACGACTCGGGTAACTACGGTAGTTCATGGATTGATTTCGACAACGACCAAGACCTTGACCTTTATGTAGCCCATTGCCGTCAGAGTACGTCAAGCCCAACCGACCAAAGGCGTATCAATCGATTGTTCGTTAACAACGGCAACAACACCTATACAGAGCGCGCAGCTGATTATGGCATCAACATCGGTTGGCAAACATGGACCTCCAGCTTTGGCGACCTTGACAATGACGGAGACCTGGACCTGTTGTTGACCAACCATGATTATGACAACCAAATTTTTGTGAATGACGGAACGGGGAACTATACGGAGGCCTTGAACACAGGTATCGGAAACTTCAACATTACGCCTATCGAATCGGTGATGCAGGATTTCGATAATGATGGGTATTTGGACATCCTCATTTCAGGAACCGAATGGCTCTATTTCCACAATAACGGCAACATGACTTTCACGCGCCGAACGGGAGTATTTGCCAACAATGGCATGGTCTCATTTGCCACTGGCGATTTAAACCATGATGGCTTTGTTGACATTTTCGCTTCTTATGGAGATATCTACCAGTCGCCCTCCAATACCTACGATGATGTACTTTATTTGAACGACAGAAATGCCAACAATTTTATCGCATTCACCCTGGAAGGGACAGCCAGCGAAAAGGGTGCTATTGGAAGTCGGGTAACCATTTATGGTCCGTGGGGTATACAAGTCCGCGAGGTTCGTGCCGGTGAGAGCTATGGAACCTGCAATTCCTCACAACTCCATTTCGGTTTGGGATCGAGCACCCAGGTGGACTCGGCCGTGGTTTGGTTCACCTCCGGCACTTCCACCACGCTCACCAATTTGGCCGCTAACCAATTCGTACACGTGGTTGAAAGCAGTTGCTCTATCAGTGGAAACATCATCTCAGGGAATGCCATCATTTGTACTGGCCAAAGCACTACGCTGACCGCACCAGCAGGATTTGCCTCATACCTATGGCAAGATGGTTCTACCACCCAATCCATCACCGTGTCTCAACCAGGCTCCTATAATGTGCTGGTCACAGATGCTTCCGGATGTTCATCCATCTCAGCCAACCGCATGGTTGAACTCAATCCTGATGAAACCCCTACGGTATCTATCAATGGCGAGTTGAGTTTTTGTCAAGGAGCATCCGTTACCCTCACCAGCTCCGTTGCCTCAGGCTACCAATGGAGCAATGGATCCAGCAACCAATCCATTGTGGTTACTCAAACCGGAAACTACTCGGTTTCCATCCAAGGCGTATGTGGCACCTTCGCATCTTCTACCATAGCCGTGGATGTATTGCCGGCCCCAACACCTACGGCCACAGGAGCCACTGGACCTAATCCTTCCGCCCTGCAATTGTCGGCCACAGGCTCCAATTTAAGTTGGTACGATGCACAGACGGGTGGCAACCTGGTAGGAACAGGTAACACCTTCACTACTCCGGTGCTTAATGCTTCAACCACCTATTGGGTCGATCAGGCTACGCTATACCCAGGTTTAACCGATTACACCGGTATCTATAGTCACTCCGGTACCAGCACTTACAGTGGTTCCACCACGAATGCAGCTTTGAACTTCACCGTCATCAATCCATGCACGTTGGTTTCAGCAAAGGTTTACACTGATACCCCGGGTAACAGGGAAATTCAATTGAGAGACGCCAATAACAACGTTTTGCAAAGCCTTTTGGTCAACATACCTGTCGACACCTCAAGAATCACGGTTAATTTCACGATGGTCCCAGGCACCTACTCCATTACCACCAATGCCGCAGTGAACAACCAGAACTTTGGCTTCAACTCCCCTCGCTTGCGCAGAAACAGTTCAGGCGTCAGCTATCCATACACCATCACAGATTTGATCAGTATCACCGGCTCAAACCAGGGACCAGGATTCTACTACTATTTCTATGATTGGGAAGTAAAGGGTGAGGACGTAGCCTGCGTAAGTGCACGAGTGCCTGCGCTGGCTGAAATTACACCAACGGGGGTTACCGAAACCACTGAGAATTTATTCTCCGTATACCCAAACCCTGCTGGTGAATTTGTGATGATTGAGTTGGGCGGCAAACCCATCACCATGGTTGAACTCACCGACTTAACAGGACGTTTGGTTAGATCACTTCAATTCCCCAAAGGAACCATGAATGACATTCGGTTGAGCTTGGAAGGATTGTCAAGCGGCAATTACCAATTGCGATTGACTTCAGCAGACAAATCCGTTTCCACCAAAAAGATCTCCATCCAATAAATCAGCGCAGTTCAAACACAAAAAAAGCCCTTTCTATGAAAGGGCTTTTTTTGTGGCATGCATTAAATCACATGCAGCTTGATGGTGTTAGCCATTCCTCTTTTTTCAAGAGGTGTACTGAATACGTTGATCAATAAATCCCCGTCAGCAACGTAGCCACGCTTCTTGAGATAGGCCTTGATGTCTGAAATAGTGTCTTCTGATCTTTCATAACGGTCGTAATGAAAAGCGCGAACGCCCCACACGAGATTCAAGGTAGTAAGCATCTCCATGTTGTCAGTGAATATAAACACATGACTTCGGGGTCGCTGGCTTGATATGCGAAAAGCGGTATAGCCGGAGTTCGTCATCGCAATGATACCTGCGGCACCCGATTGCTGTGCCATGGTACACGCGTTGTAACAAATGGAATCGGAAATAAAACTCCTGGAATCCTTGATTGGCTCGATCTGTTTGTGGTAAATGAAATCCTCGGTCTCCGCAATGCCGATGATTTTAGCCATTGATTCCACCACCTTGACAGGAAAAGCTCCGACCGAAGTTTCACCTGAAAGCATCAGTGCATCTGCTCCGTCGAAAACAGCATTGGCCACGTCACTGGCTTCGGCCCTTGTGGGACGGTAATTTGTAATCATGCTTTCCATCATTTGGGTAGCGATGATGACTGGCTTGGAATAAGCAATGGCGGTTCGCACGATGTTTTTTTGTATGACTGGCACCTTTTCCATGGCGATTTCAACACCCAAATCGCCTCGGGCCACCATGATGGCATCAGAGGCGCGTACGATGTTATCCAAATCACGGAGCGCCTCCGGTTTTTCAATCTTAGCGACCACTCGCGTTTTCATTCCGCGTTCGGCGATGATTTTCTTTAACTCCAAAATGTCATTGGCGGAACGGACAAAGGAAAGTCCAATCCATTCAATACGGTTGTCAAGCGCGAACTCCAGATCCTCCCGGTCTTTTTCAGATAAACATGGTAATGATATTTTGGTGTACGGGAGATTGATGCCTTTCCTGGAAGAAACCACGCCGCCATGAACCACTTTTGCCACCACTACGCCATCCTTTTCCTTGGCAATCACTTGTAATTCGATTTTGCCGTCGTCAATCAGCACAGAGTCGCCTGCCTGCACATCGTTATGGAACATGGGGTAATGCACATGCAACATAGAAGAAGTTCCTTCACAAGGATGGATGGTTAGGCGCACAGCCGCCCCGTCCACAAGCTCGGCGGCATTGTTCATGACTTCCCCGATTCGCAGTTTAGGGCCTTGCAAATCGTACAAAACCGGAATCTTGTATTTTTTATCCTTATTGAGTTGCCGGATATTATCAACAATGGTCTTGTGCATTTGATGATCGCCGTGCGAGGCATTGATACGAACCACATCCATTCCAGCCTTAACCATTTTATCAAGGGTATCGGTTGCCATGGAGGAAGGACCGATGGTGGCGATGATTTTACTTTTGTTGAAAATAGGAGCAGTCATTGCTTGGGGTTTCAATTTTCCAATAGAATTAAAAATGTTTCGGCCGATTTTAATTCGGCGGGCTCGATTACGAAAGCAGCGGAAACAACCTGAAGCTGCCGTAGCTGATCAACAACTTTATCAAGTTCAAAGTTGCCAGCTGCACCATGGATCAATATAAAATAATCCACGTTGCGCATTTCAGGGATGTAAAACCCGGTGTGGTCCAGGTCGCGGTTTCCGATCAAATGATAGTTCTCGCGACCGTTGCCGCCATAAGTGAACCAGGCATGACTGGTACTGGATCCGGGACGCCCTGCAGACAGCACCAGGTCCTTGCATCGATGCATTTCCAATGAAAGCGCCTTATTCAGCTCGAAGCATAGACGATAATCCTTGTGACCGGATATGATTCCAACCAACAGGAAATCCAACTCCTGGTCGAACTCAAGCTTATGAACCTTTTGTTTGTCTTGAGGCACCAATCATCTGATTTAATGTTTACAAATGTAAATACAAAAAGTACATTAAAGGCCACTGTCCCAATGTAAAACAATGACTTACCTTTGCGCCCTATGGAATCCTTTTTACTGAACGACGAGTATTTCATGAGGGCGGCCCTAACGGAGGCCCAAAAGGCCTTTGATTCAGATGAAGTGCCCGTAGGTGCCGTTATTGTATGTAAAAACAGGATCATTGCGCGTGCACATAACATGACCGAACGCCTGACCGATGTAACCGCTCATGCAGAAATGCTGGCATTCACCGCTGCGGGCAACTACCTGGGCTCGAAATACCTTCAGGATTGCACACTGTATGTGACCTTGGAGCCCTGCCTGATGTGTGCCGGAGCGGGCTATTGGACCCAGCTAGACCGTATCGTTTATGGCGCTATCGATGAAAAACGAGGATACGGCATGTTTGGCGAGGGCATCCTACATCCCCGCACTCAAATAACAAAAGGAGTCCTGGCAGATGATTGCGCAGAACTCATTCGTGGTTTTTTCAGATCCAAGAGATGATCAGATATTGATTGCGTTAAGGATTTCCGGAGTCAACGGCTTGTTCAGGAATTTACGCACAAATCGGTTTTTGTTGGCTTTGTTCAAATGATCAAAGCTTTCGGACGAGGACAACAACACCACTTTGCATTTAGTGGTCACTTCCCCTGGCAACCTAGAGAACGAATCCAAAAAGGCAAATCCATCCATTTCCGGCATCACGATGTCCAGAAACAGAATGGATGGCACCTCTGATATGTGTGCATTAGCTAGAAAATCAAGCGCCTCTTTAGCCGATTCAAATTGGGTGGTTTTAGATGCGAAGCATCCACGGTCAATCAGTTTTTGACTAACGATGTTTTGAATAGGATCATCGTCTACTAACATGACGTGCTCGTATTTGGTAGCCACGGTAGGTGTACCGGGGTGTGCGTAATCAATGTATTCGTTTTTCATTTTGAATTTTCTATGATTTTGGTGATTTTTCTTTTCATGTCGGGATCCATGCGGTTTGGAATGGAAGCCGTAAACGTGGTGCCGGTACCTTTGATGGATTGCACATGGATGGTGCCCTTCATTTTCTTAACGGCTTCCCGTGTCGCAAACAAACCAATGCCTGAGCCCTCTGTTTTTTGACCGGGTACGCAAAAAAACATGTCGAAAACCCGAGGCAAGTATTGGGCATCAATACCTGTACCGTTATCCTTGAAGCTGAGCATCGCCATGTCTGGTGAAAGTTCAATGTGAATGTTCAAAGTGGGCTTTGACTCATGAGGATGGCGGAACCTGATGGCATTTGAAACCATGTTGGTCACTACAAGAACCATCATTTCCTGATCGGCCACAAAAGGGAATATTCCCTCTATTGTCGTGTTGATGTTCAATAAATGCGCACCATCTTGTTTTTGCAAGGTGGAGGCAACCTGTGAAATGATTTTTTTGAAATCAATTTCCTGTGGTTTGGCTTTGACTCTTTGTCGATTGATTCTTGTCGTATTCATTGTCTTATTGCATGATGCTAATGTTGTTGTTTTGATGCACGACTTTTTTCGTTCGTGCTACGCCGTTTACCGCCTCCAGTGAATAGGCGTACATTCCTATATACCCGGCTTCGGGAAACGGCACAATACAGAATTGTATGACGAAGCCGTCCATAGCCACCGCGATCTCTGATGGTCTTTGGCTCAGTATGGAATGAAAAATCTGAGGATGTTCACTCAGCACCTTGGAAGGCAAGCCCTCATTGATATTCCATCCCCATTTTTCAAGGAGTGGGGTGGATGCGAAATTGGCCTCAACCAGTTTCCGATTCAAATCAAATTTGAACACCGGGAAGAGGCTCTGATGGTTTGGAATGCATTTTCTCATGGGGAGTCTGTAACTGTATGCGCTTATAACGCCTCCCAATACACTAGGTTGCCCTAGGTTAGGCTCCAATTCTTACATTGTAAGGAAATCCATGAATCTTGTGTGAAAATGGCCTGCTAAACAAAAATTGGCGCTATTTATCAGACACTTACAAATAAAAAGAGGTGTAATAATCATGTAAGATTCAGGCCTAGTTATACCTAAATTGGAATTAAGATGCCTTAATGACTTAAAATTTAGGGTTATCTCTTGTGGCGGGTCTGTTCGTACTTAAATTTGCACTACTATCTAAAAAATCATGCCTTACCCCGAACAACTTTGCGCACCGATGCGCGCCGATCTGACTGCTGCTGGATTCACAGAGTACCGTTCCGCACAAGATGTTGACCAAGCCATTCCCAACGCCAATGGCACATTATTACTGGTTTTCAACTCTGTTTGTGGTTGTGCTGCCGGCACGTGTAGACCCGGTGTTAAACTTGCATTGAACCAAAGTGCTAAAAGACCCGATCACCTTGCTACTGTTTTTGCAGGTCAAGACACTGAGGCCACCGCTACGGCTCGCAAGTACACCATGCCTTTCCCACCATCCTCTCCGAGCATTGCGCTTTTTAAAAATGGTCAGTTGGTTCACTTCGTAGAGCGCCATATGATTGAAGGCCGTTCTGCCGAGATGATTGCAGACCACCTCAGTGCGGCATTTGAAGAGTTTTGCTGAAAAGGGTCGTTGATCAGCGCACGGCTTTAAACTTTAAAGCGCGGCTGCTGCGACTCAACAATTGATCCGTATTGGTCGATGGTAGACTCCATTACAGAACGATAGCGGTCCTTCAGCATGTTCAAATCCGACTCCGTCATTCCTTTGGTGGGTATGGGGTCATGAATGACCACCCTTAATAATCCCGGGCCTCCTGAGAAAACGCGTTTACGAGGGCCATCAGGTAACACCTTCCAATTGTCTATAAAC
>JBMTLM010000052.1:0-8959 GCA_049431185.1 Bacteroidia bacterium
CGACATCTCCGCCAAACGGAACATGGCATCGTCTGCGAGAATGTCATCAGGATAATTTTGAAAAACCTGTGTGTAAAGTTCGGCCGCTTTCGCATAATTGCCGTTTTTGGCTTGGATCGTGGCCTGTTTAAACCAAATTTCATCGGTAAGCGAATGTCCAGGCCAGGCAACAAGCAACGAGTCTAACGTTGAAAGCGCTTCCTTTCGGCGATTGCAGAATTCATATAGATCCGCTCGGGCATACATTTGTACCGGTTCGGTGATGCTGTCTGTGCCGAGGTTATCCATGATGAGCAAACCGAGTTGCATGGCATCATTGGAGATGAGCTGTGAGGTGGCTGCTTTGAGCACATTCAGCTGGGCGGCGGCCCATTCAAACTCTCCCATGTAGTAGGATAGCCGCGCATTGCGGTATTTGGCCTCTCGGCCGACGGCATCGTTTTTGAAATCCTTGTCGACTTGCGAATAGTACAAGGAGGCATCCCACACGTTGCCGCGCAAGATCAAAATGTCTCCCAACTCCAATTTGCATTCGGCGACCAGGGATGGTGACACGCGGGGCATATTGATGGTTTCATCCAATACCTCCACGGCCTTTTCAATATTGTTCAACTGAAAAGCCAGCAGTTTTGCGTAACCGGCCATCAGGGTAGCAGTCACTGGGCTCTTGCCCAATTCGGCGAAGGCGGCTTCGTAATTCTGCTGCAGTTGGACCAAAGAGGTGGAATCGTAAATGCCTGATGAGGTGATCCGGTTGTTGCGAGCTTGAATCAGCTCCAAGCGGGCGGTGATATAATACGGGGATGCGGCCCCTTTTCGGATGATGTATGCAAAACATTCTTCCGCTGTTTCATAGTCGCTGTTGGAGTAACAAAGTTTACCCAAGGAAATCAATCGGCTTCCGTTTTCGTTGTTGCGCTTGTCGAGAGCAATGGCCTGGGTGATTGCGGATGAGAAGTCCTTTTCCTGTAACAACAACCAATACAACAACTCGTTGTAGACGGTTTTTTGACCCGCCTTTTGTACCCTGCGTAAGAGTGAAGTGCGGATGATATCTGCGAGTTTACTGTCGGCTTCGTAGGAAAGTTTGTTTTGTAAAATAGCCTGAACACTGGGCATGTAGTTTTCATACACGTCCAGCAAATCCAGATACTCATCCACCATTTTTTGGATCTCATTCATCTGGGCATACAGCTCGGCCAACTCAAACCCGAACGTATAGTTGTTGGTCATCAACTTGGGTCCTTCAAGATAGGTTTTCTCAGCCATGCCCATCAGCCGTAAGTCCATGAAGGCTTTACCTAATGCATTGATTTGACCAATATCAGGAAAAAGGTTCTTAACGGCCTTATCATATTGCTCTTGCGCTTTCACCTCATCACCTTGCAGTGCATAGATGTTTCCCAAATCCACCCATAGGGTGCCGATGGCAGGGTTTTTCTTTTGATGTTTCTTCACCAGCTTTTCCGCTCTTTCGAAGTCTTTCAAAAGCAGGCAACAATCGAGGTAGGATTTATAAGTGCCGTAAGGATCGAAATTGTATTGCTTCTCCCAGTAAACGATGGCCTTATCATATTCTCCGGTGCTCATGTACTGGTTTGCCAAATCCAGGTTGGTTTGTCCCTGCGCAAGACCTGTACGCGGCGCCATCAATATGATCAGCAACAAACCCATCATCGCCAATGCTTGCTGCATTTTTGATAGCAGGTTGTGATGATTCACCGTATGTAACTGGAGTATGGTCAAGGTGGTGGTTGGCCCTTCGATAAACTCAGGGCGGAGTGGATGGTAAGTTGTTGGTGGTAAGTTGTGGATGGTAAGTTGTTGGTGTTAAGTGGTAAGTACTGCTACTGCAACTATATACTTGTCACTATTCACTGTTCACTGCCCACTATTCGTGATCATCTCAAACCCTGTATACGGTACCAATGCTTTCGGGATACGGATACCGGATTCGGTTTGGTTGTTTTCGAGCAGGGCAGCAACGATACGAGGTAACGCCAAGGCGCTGCCGTTTAGTGTGTGGGCCAATTGTGGTTTGCCACTGCCTTCGCGATAGCGCAATTTCAGGCGGTTCGACTGAAACGATTCGAAGTTTGAAACGGAGCTGACTTCCAGCCATCGCTTTTGAGCAGCGGAATATACTTCCATATCATAGGTGAGGGCAGAGGCGAAGCTCATGTCGCCACCACACAGTTTCAAGGTGCGGAAGGGCAATTCCAGATCGTGCAACAGAGAGGCCACATATTCACGCATGGTCTCCAGGATTTCGTAGGATTTTTCAGGATGGGCCACCTGCACGATTTCCACTTTGTCGAATTGGTGCAAGCGGTTCAGGCCGCGAACATCTTTTCCATAGGATCCCGCTTCACGTCGAAAGCAAGGGGTGTAAGCGGTGAGTTTGATAGGAAGTTCCTCAGCCTTTACAATTACATCACGGAAAATATTGGTGACAGGCACTTCGGCAGTTGGAATCAAGTACAGGTTGTCGATGCCAACATGATACATTTGCCCCTCTTTGTCGGGCAGCTGTCCCGTACCAAAGCCGGAGTCTTCGTTCACCAATATGGGTGGTTGCACTTCGCCATAGCCTGCAGCTGTGGCTTTGTCGAGGAAGAAGTTGATGAGGGCGCGCTGCAATCGTGCTCCTTGACCCTTATACACGGGAAATCCGGCTCCGGTGAGTTTCACTCCCAATTCGAAGTCGATCAGGTTGTATTGTGCGGCCAGTTCCCAATGGGGCAAGGCCTTGTCCGATAGCACCGGTAATGAAGCAATGGATTGATAGGTGACCTCGTTATCTTCGGCGGTACGACCAGCAGGCACTTGCGCGGAAGGCATGTTGGGGATACGCACCAACAGTTCATTCATTTGTGATTCCAACGAAGTGAGTTTGTCGGATAACACTTTTGATTCCTCCTTGAGCGCGGCACTTTTGTTCTTGAGGTCGTTGGCCTCAGCTTGTTTACCCGACTTGAACAAGTCGCCTACCTGTTTGGCGATGTTGTTTTGTGCAGCTAACAGGTTATCGAGTTCCGACTGGGTATTGCGCCGGTTGGCATCGATTTCCAGTACTTGGTTGATGACATCGGTTGCGTCGAAATTTTTGATGGAGAGCCGTTTTACGACTGCATCCTTGTTGTCGCGGATGGTGTGTATGGTTAACATACGAAGAGGTGCTTTTAGGCAAAGTTACTATTTCCGAAGGTCGGAAGGATAAGACATTCATAGGGTTTTTGAACCGAATTCGGATATTTGGAGTGAATAGGTGATATCCGATTTTAGTTTTCGATTGTTACTTAAAGACCATTTCAAAATCATCCAGCCATGCTTGCCAAGTCTACCTTCGATTTCCTCAAGAAACTGCGAAAAAACAACCACCGAGAGTGGTTTCATACCCATCGGGATGATTATGAAGCGGCCAAGGATGATTTCCGGGCCATGGTGTCCAAGCTATTGGAGGACTTCACCCGCGTGAATAGCCGACTGACGGGTTTGGAAGTGAAGGATTTGGTATTTCGCATTAACCGTGACGTTCGATTTTCGGCCAATAAAGACCCGTACAAGACCAACTTCGGGGCGTATTTCGTGGAAGGGGGCAAGAAGTCGGGTAAGGCTGGATTATACCTCCAAGTAGAGCCCGGGAATTGTTTTATGGCGGGTGGCTGTTGGATGCCCCCAGCACCGCAACTCAAGTCCATTCGACAGGAGATCGACTACAATCTCGAATCATTCAACGGCATTCTGAAGGAGAAGTCGTTTCGCAGATTGTTTGGAGAGATGAGCGATTGCCGGTTGAAGACTGTGCCCAAGGGCTATGATAAAAGCAATCCTGCCATTGACCACCTGCGTCAAACCAGTTTCATCGTGGAGCGTTCCTATGAAGATAAGGAAATCATGTCGCCTGCTTTCAACAAGGAGTGCGTAAATGCCTACAAATCGATGTTGCCCTTCCTCACGTTTTTGAATACCGGTTTGGAGGGATAATGCATAAAAATGCATAAAAAAAGCCCTGCGTATTACACAGGGCTTTTTTCGTTCAGATGAATAATGTTATTGCTGCTCCAGGGGAGTTACGGTCACGAATGATTTATTGTTGGCCTTTTTGTTAAAGGTAACGATGCCGTCGCGCAACGCGAACAACGTGTGATCTTTACCCATGCCTACACCATCAGCCGCATGGTGGCGGGTGCCACGCTGACGAACAATGATGTTACCGGCGATGGCCAATTGTCCACCGAAGATTTTTACACCGAGACGTTTGCTATGTGATTCGCGTCCGTTCTTGGAACTACCGACGCCTTTCTTGTGTGCCATGGTATTAGAGTAATATTATGGTTAAACGTAAGTGATTAAGCAGTGATGCTGTTGATCTGGATTTTGGTGAATTGTTGACGGTGACCGTTCGATTTCTGATAACCCTTACGGCGCTTTTTCTTGAAGACAATCACCTTGTCGCCCTTTAAGTGAGAAAGCACAGTGGCCGAAACCTTTGCGCCACCAATCACAGGGGTGCCCACTTTGGCATTACCGCCTTTGTCAACCAACAATACTTGGTCAAACTCAACTTTGGCGCCTTCGTTGGCTTCCAGTCTGTGAACGATAATTGATTCGTTCTCAGCTACTTTCATTTGCTGTCCGGCGATGGATACGATAGCGTACATGATACTGGTTTTTAATTGCTTACCCCACAGTTATTTGGGGGATGCAAAAGTACAAAATTTCAAAGCAATTACCAATAGATTCATCAAACTTAATTGCATCGTTGGTTTTCGGTACTTGGGCGTTAATCGCAAGCTAATGAAAATCAGTTAATTTGATTTGTTAATGAGGTATACCCCGCCGAGGATGGCTCCCAGGAAAAGCAGGTGTAACAGTTCCAAAGGCTCTCCGTCCACCACTCCCCACAACATCGCTACGATGGGAATGAGGTAGGTAACCGAGGAGGCAAAAAGGGATCCCGCGATCTTGATGAGTCGGTTGAACACCACCACCGAGATAGCTGTGCCGAACAATGCCAAAATCAACACATAGACCAATGATTCGATCGGACTATCGGGTTGCGATGCATAGAAATCAAAATGATTACCTGAAAAGGATGACGCATCTTGCAGGAGCTTGGGAAGGAAATCGGTGAATCCGAAAAGGTAAATTCCGGTGATGGGCCCCACGAAACACAAGGCAAAAGCTGAAACGGTGAGTGCACCCGCATCCAACAGCTTGTGTCGAATGACGTTCACGGATCCTGCATAGCAAAGGGTCGCCAAAACAATCAGGATGGCATGCCATGAAATTTGCTGAAACGAACCGTTCGCATTGTGGAGAATGAGTCCCACTGCGCCAGCCAATCCCAGTAAAACCCCCATCAAACGGCCTCCACTCACTTTGGTGTTAAAGATTATAAAACCCAACCCAAGCGTGAACACGGGTGTGAGCGAGTTCAACATGCCCGCCATGAAGCTGGGCACATTGGTTTGGGCAAAACCGAACAAAAACGCGGGAATCCCGTTGCCCAGGAATCCCGTGGCGGCAATATATTTCCATTGCTCTTTCTTGACTTCCGCGAAACGGCTGAAGGTGAACGGTAACAAGAATAGAAAGGAGGAGAACATGCGGATGGAAGCCATCTGATCGGGCGGAAAGTTGACCAAGGCATGTTTCATCAACATGAACGAACTACCCCATACCAAAGCCAACGAACCGATGAGGATCCATTTGAGGGAGGAGTTGTGTTGGCTTGTTTCCATGATGCATCAAAAAGGCCGGTCATGAACTGCCGGCCTTTAAGGATTGGTTATGCTCGTTCAATGATTAATTATTTCTTTTTTTTATTCGTCAAACCAAAGGCTTTTTTTACGGCATCCACATGTCCGAGGTCTTCCCAAGGGAACAGTTTCACCTTCACCTTTTTCTCATTGTGTTTGCCTTTGTTGAACACCTTTTCCACCACTTTCGATTCCCTGCCCATGTGGCCATAGGAAGCTGTTTCAGCATAAATGGGCGTACGAAGCTTGAAGCGTTTTTCGATGTAATAAGGACGCATATCGAACTCCTTGCTCATGGAACGGATTGTTTCAGCGATTTGTCCATCGGTTAACAGCACACGGGCTGTGCCGAAGGTGTTTACATAGAGTCCAACGGGCTCTGCTACGCCGATGGCATAAGCCACCTGCACCAATGCCTCATCGCAAACGCCTGCGGCCACCAAGTGCTTGGCGATGTGACGGGTGGCATAAGCGGCAGAGCGATCCACTTTGGATGGATCCTTGCCAGAGAACGCGCCGCCGCCGTGGGCACCACGACCGCCATAGGTATCAACGATGATTTTGCGGCCGGTAAGGCCGGTGTCACCGTGTGGTCCACCTATTACGAACTTACCGGTAGGGTTCACATGGTATTTGATTTTATCATTGAAAAGCACTTGCACACGTTTAGGTAGCTTTTTCATGATTCGAGGCACGAGAATGCCGATCACATCCTTACGGATGGTGTCCTGCATGGCCTTTTCGGTACCAAAATCATCGTGTTGGGTAGAAATTACAATCGTATCAATGCGCTGTGGCTGATGGTTATCACTATACTCAATGGTTACCTGGCTTTTAGAGTCAGGACGCAGGTATTTCATCACTTTGCCCTCGCGGCGGATAGCGGCCAGTTCAAGCAACAAAAGATGCGCCAATTCCAAAGGCAACGGCATGAAGTTGTCGGTTTCACGGCAGGCATAACCGAACATCATCCCTTGGTCGCCGGCACCCTGTTCCTCTGGCTTTTTACGCTCAACGCCTTGGTTGATATCAGGCGATTGCTCATGCAGGGCCGACAAAATGCCGCACGACTTGGCTTCAAACATGTATTCGCTCTTGGTGTAACCAATGCGGCCGATGACTTCTCGGGCGATGTCCTGCACGTCTAGGTAGGCTTTCGACTTCACTTCACCGGCCAATACCACTTGGCCAGTGGTGACCAGGGTTTCACATGCCACCTTGGAAGTGGGGTCATAAGCCAGGAAGTGGTCAATCAGTGCATCCGAAATTTGGTCGGCTACTTTGTCGGGGTGTCCTTCAGACACCGATTCTGAGGTATACAAGTAGGGCATAATAGGTAGTTGGTTTGCTTTTTTGGTTGAATGGGGGCAAAAGTAGAAAAAGTTATGTCTTTCAATTCAATTTGCCGGTAAGCTGCTGGAATATCTCTTCCAAGGAAAGTTCGGAACGCTGCAAGGTCAGGATTTTCAGGTTGGAGGCCACCGCGAATTCAAACAAACTGGAACGCAAGTCGGTGTCTGCATTGGAATAGAGCAGGTACTTATTTTTTCCAGCTTCGGAAACACGCTTCACCCCGGTGATTTGACGTAGTTGCTCGGTATTGGCAGGGGTTTCAAACTCCACCTCCAAAACACATTCCCTTGAGGTCAATTGTTGGATGCGGTCAGTACGGTCATCAGCCACGATTTTTCCCTTGTTGATGATGATCACGCGATCGCAGAGGGCTTCCACCTCCTGCATGATGTGTGTAGACAAGATCACTGTTTTTTCTTTACCGATATCGGTAATGAGCTTACGGATATCGAGCAACTGATTAGGATCGAGCCCGGAAGTGGGCTCATCCAGGATCAATACATCCGGGTTGTGGATCATGGCTTGTGCCAATCCAACGCGTTGTCGGTAGCCTTTGGATAGGGATCCGATTTTTTTGTGTTGTTCCGGGTCGAGTCCGGTCACGGCCACCATCTCTTCTACACGCTTGGCCACTTGTTTTCCCGGCAAGTGAATGGCGCCTACGAAGGACAGGTATTCGCGTACGTACATGTCGAGGTAAAGCGGATTGTGTTCCGGTAAGTAACCAACGCGTTTACGTACCTCGATGGATTGTTCAACCGTATCAAATCCCTTCACGGATACACTGCCATTGGATTGGGGGATGAAGCAGCTGATGATTTTCATCATGGTGGATTTACCGGCGCCGTTAGGACCCAGAAAGCCTACCACCTGGCCCGAGCCGATTTCAAAACTTACATCATCCAAGGCCTTTTGAGAGCCGTAAAACTTCGTAATATGGGACACTTTCACCGACATGTTGCGAATTTAGGAAGATAATCCAAAAGGGTAGTGGCTTACGCGCATATTGGCCTATATTTGTGATGACTTCGATTTCATGTTTGAAAAAAACGCTATTCAGGACCGGTGAAACAAGGCCTTGTTTTAAAATCCACCGGTAGTTTCTACCAGGTATCAGATACTGTTGGGCAGGTTTTTCGCTGCACAGTCAAGGGTAAGTTGCGATTAAAGGGCATTGACACCACCAATCCTGTTGCCGTAGGCGATCAGGTGATGTTTGAGGCCAGTGGCGAAACCGGTGTCATTGCGGAAATCCTCGAAAGAAAAAACTACATCATCAGGAAATCGGTCAATCTCTCCAAACAGGCTCACATATTGGCGGCCAATTTGGATACAGCCATGGTGGTGGCCACACCTGTTTACCCCCGCACCTCGACGGGATTCATCGATCGTTTTTTGGCTACGGCGCAAGCCTACGGCATTCCAGCCGCAGTGGTGTTCAACAAATGCGATCTGTATGATGAGGATGTTCAAGCATATGTGGAGGAACTGGCTGCCATGTACCGCCATGTGGGTTACCGCACTTTCATTGTTTCCGCCACTCACCCTGAGTCATTGGTAGCGCTCAAGTCCGCGTTGCAGGATAAAACGACCTTGTTCTCTGGTCATTCTGGAACGGGTAAAACCACCCTGGTAAACCAGTTGGTGCCGGGGCTCGATTTGAAGACCGCGGCCATATCTGCTCAGCACTTAAAGGGAAAACATACTACGACATTTGCCGAGGCCCATGCCTTGCCCGATGGAGGATACATCATTGATACACCCGGTATCCGTGAGTTTGGCATCGTGGATTTTGATAAGCATCAGGTGTCGCATTATTTCCCCGAAATTTTCAAGGCTTC
>JBMTLM010000053.1:0-8954 GCA_049431185.1 Bacteroidia bacterium
ACAGAAAAAGATAGAGCAACAACACGGAGATGCCACCCAAGGTGAGGAAGAAGACCCTCGCCATTGTGGCAATACGATTCAGCAGGGTATTCTTGAAAATCGGACACATACAATTTTTCAGCGGCAGTGAATAGAATCGGTTCGTTTCGTTTAAAAAACCAAAAACTTCCGATACCAAACATTCGTTTCGCTTTCAACCCGCAAGATATAATTACCCGCAGCAAGGGTTGCAGGGACGGGTATTTGGGTGTGTCCACTGAGCAGATCTTTTCGGATCTCATTACCAAAGACGTCGATAATTGATACCTCAAACCAGCCATCTGGTAACTCCAAGGATAATTGCAAGCCTCTTTCAACGGGATTGGGTCGGATCTTGAATGCATGATCATCTAATTGCATGATGCCGGAAATGCCACCCAAGGTGTCGGTATGACAAACACTGCATCCATTCGCATCCGTCACACACAATTCGTAAACACCATTGACCAGGAAATCAAAACAGTTGTTATTAAAAGTCGCCTGCGGTGTAATGGAAAAGGTGTAAGGTGCCACGCCACCTAGCACAAAACCTGGACAGATTACGCCGTCATTGCAAGTAGGGCAACTGGGCGGAGTTAAAACATCCGGACCAAAAATCAGCGGGTCTGGTTCGTAGAAAATGGAATAAAAAGACAATTGACAATTGTTCGCATCCGAAACGGTGAGGGTGTAGGTGCCGGCACATATGTTGTTGATTTGTGTGGAGGAGCTACCGGTTGACCACAGGTAGCTTAATGCCCCTGTTCCACCGGAAGCTGTACACTGTAATGACCCGTTACAATCACCATGGCACAATATCGTAGATCCAGAGACCACCGATGCGGTCAACGGTGGTGGTTGGGAGATAGTGATGGACGACACGGCCGAAGTGCAGCCTGCAGCATCCGTCACGTACAACGATTGGGCGCCTGCGCAGAGCCCCGTTAGGGAATTCGACAACGACGGCGGGTTCGCATTCCACCAATAAGTGAATGGGGCGGTTCCAGAGGCTGTTGCGGTAATGACACCATTACAATCGCCATGGCAGGCCAACGATTGGGTTACTGTTGCGGTGACGGAGCAAGTGGATGCGGCAGACGTTAATGTGATGTCATCTACGGCAAACGATGGATCGGTGCCAATGCCGTCATCATTGTTGATCCATCTGAAACCAATCCTCACATTGGGATTATTGTTGGCCGATGCGGGTAGTGAAACAGTAAAAGCGGTCCAAAGTCCCTGCCCACCACAGGACGCATTGTTGGTTGGCGGTAAGGCGACGTTGGTGGCAACCCACGTAACTCCATTGTAATACGACCATGAACTGCCGTCGAAGTAACCCAAGGACGCGAAGTCGGCTCCGGGAGCCCCCTGCTGAATATAAGAGAAGGAAAGAGTGATATTGGTTCGGCCAGAGCAATTGATCACAGGGGATTCCGCCCGCTTGTCAGTGAGGACGCAAATCCCCAACACGCACAAACCTCCGGCGTTGTACGAAGCACCTTGGTCGCCCACAAGTGATGCAATAGCGCCCAAATGCAAGGTTTGGTTGGACAATGAGGGGTTGTTACCACAACCATCACCGCAATTACCAACACCCATTCCGGCCTCTGTTGCCGATACATACCATTGGTTGGAATAGCTGTCGTTTGTTCCCGTATTTGAAACGGTCCAGGTTCCATTCGTTCCATTGTACCCTGATGCAGGATTACCAGCGTTACATCCAATGCCGAAATCTTCCACCCAGAACGTTTGCCCATAGGAGGGTAATGTCAAAAATAACAACAGGCTACATAGTATTTGTTTCATGGTGTAGGGGGTTGGTTTACCTTACGATTATTTTCTCATTCCATATCCTGTTCGCACCGTAGATGTTCAGGATGTAATTGCCGGGGGAAAGGTTTGTGGGGATGTCCAATTGGGCCTGGCCTCGTAGTGATGCCGCCTTGATTTTTTTACCGTTGATGTCACGTAATGTAACAAGGAAGTCTTCCTCGGGCAAGATGACTTGAAGGCAGGACCCCGGCCTCACAGGGTTGGGATATAACACAGGTTTGGTGAGGATGTTGTTTGCAGCAACGGAGGAAGTGTTATTGCCGATATTGACATTGTCCACGTAAATGCAATTACCCCAATGTCCGATGTTGCGGAACGCAACCATCAGCAATGGAATGTTTTCATATCCTGCCAAGGAAATCGTGTCCGTTCGCCATTCTGAAGCGGAAGGCACGAAAAAGTTTTGATTGTTTGGAGAGGTGGCCAACGTATTTCCCCCTTTAAGGTAAAGTGAGGTGAAGGTTTGTCCGCAATCGGTAGACACCAGCACTTCCAAAGTGTCGCTGTATATGCCGCCCCATCTTGCATAGGCGACATCAAAAGTTAAAATCGGGTTCTGCATCCCGGTGGTGTTGAGATGTGTCCTTAAATCATCATAGGTCGTTTGTGAGTCGATATTGAAGTTGTCGAATATGGCGCTCTGGGTTGAGTTTGCGCCTGCATTGGTGGCCAAGGCCCATTGTCCGCCGTTGTCCTGGTTGAATTGCGTCCAACCATTCGGCGTAAAACCGCCCTGAAAACCTTCTGCAATGATGGTTGGCAACACATAGTTGTTGAGCTCAATATAAAGGGTGTCGCTGTCTTGCTGTCCGGATGCATCGGTAACGGTTAATGTGACCATGTGGCTACCTGGCGTGTTGAAATACACCACGGGATTTCTGTTACTGGAAGTAGCAGGTGTGCCATTCTGGAATGTCCATGCCCACGTCGCCCCACTATGATTTAAGAATGAATGGTCGTCGAAGTAGAAGGAGTCGGTTTCGCAAATCACCGTCTGCGAAAGCTTGTCGACTTGTATGCGGGCAATCGGTCCTGCAGGGTTTTCCTCCAAATCGCTTTGCCAAATCCCTTTTCCATAAGTGGCAATTCTAATTTTGCCATCTCGGTAAAAAGGGCGTGCGATAGTAGTGCTGGTGAAGGTGGGTAATCCTGCGTTGGCTACCGTCCAACTGCTGGAGGTTTCATTGTAATAATAAGCGGATTTGTTGGTGAAGTAATAAAGACCACCTGTGGTGCCTGCCACATGTATCAACGATTGGGCTTGTTCGTTGTTGAGCAAAGGGACAGTGATGTTGCTCCAGCTTTGTCCTCCGTTGGTGGATCGATACACTTTGTTGCCATTGGATCCGCCGGGATAGGCTATCCATAAACGGTTTTCATCCACAGGATCAATGGCGATGACCATGCGACGGCTGTTGCCTGCGGGAATGGTCATGGCATTCCATGTGGTGCCGCCATCCGTGGTTTTCCATAAGGTGCCCACGCTACCTGATGCAGGTTGTTGGTTCAAGTACATCACATCAGCATTGCTCGATGAAATTTCAATGTACTTGATCTGGTTGTTCACGTTGGTGCCAAAGGCATTCACCAGTACGAATGAGCCGCCCCCATCATCGGTGCGCCACAGTTTGTTCTCGTTGCCGAGCCATGCGATATTGTAGCAATTGGGGTGGAATTCCAATTCACTGGATTCTGCCGCATAGTAACTTTCGTTCGGACTTTTCCCAAATGAAAAATTGCCGACTTGTCCGGTAATGGTATTCGGTAGTAGCTTGCCGCCGATATCGGAGTAGTAGGTTTTACGGTTATTGCCGGGGTTCACATATCCAGTGGCGGCTTCCCCGCCTCCCAAGTCTAAATAATTACCTGCTCCATAGTTTTCATGGTATGCGATATTGCCGTTATGGTACAAACCACCAACCAGGACATCCTCGTTCCAACCACTACCAAAACCCCAATAATCCGCGGCGTGTACCCCTGCCATTTTGAAGAAAGGTTGTGAAGTGTAAAAGTCATCGGATTTGTAAATGCCACCATCTGTCGAAATCCAAGCCGTGCCGTTGATGTTTCGGAAGTCTTGCATGTCTACGTGTATGCTGAGCGGTCCGCCTACATAACCGGCTACTGAGGAAAAGGTGGCGCCTCCGTCATCGGAACGCCAAAGGTTTAGCCCCCCAATCAAAATGCGGTCAGCGTTTGTATCGTCTACCATTAGCGCGCAGTTGTAAAAACCTTGGTGATAGGTCCACCCCGTGTTTCCATAGGCGAGGTTTGGATGGGTGGCCGTGTAGGGTCCTCCGGGAGGCCCATTGGGGAGGGTCCAGGTGTACCCACCATCATTGCTTCTGTAAACGCCAATGAATCCGTAATCGTTGGCTTTTGCTTCACCGATGAGGTAAGCGTAAATCCTATCGGGATTGGCAGGTGTTACGCCTAAGCGAGCGCCACCATCATTACGTGCAGGATCATTGGAGGAAAACCAACCATTCGACTGAAGCGACCATGTGGCACCGCTGTCGGTTGACAAATAAAATTCACAAATCACCAGTGAAGGATTATTCTTTAAGATATACCCCTTGGAGGCATCCAACGGATTCCATTTGAAGTCGTAAGTTTTCTGATTGAACAGCTGCGTCCAGGTTAATCCACCATCGGTGCTTCGATACAAACCTTTATCGGTGGCCGCCATCACAATAGCTGCGTTCGATGGATTCACCACGATCTCATTCACTCCGAAATTCGACTGCGGTATCACATTGGTCCAGGTGGCTCCACCATCAGTACTCCTGAAAACACCAGCATTCCCGCCTGCAAACACGATGTCTGCGTTGTTTGGATCCACTTCTACGGCTGTGACTCCGCTACCGAAATTCATGGACATGGATACGCTCGTCCACGTTTCGCCTCCATCCATGCTTTTATACACCTCACCGGGTTCGGTGCCACAATACATCACGGAAGGGTTCGATTCACATTGATCGACCGAATAAATGTTCGACTGACCATTGCCTGGCACACCGTTGTTTTGAATCACCTGAATGGGTCCCATCACCGTCCAATTGGAAACCGAGGCCTGGTTGGATTGCGATTTTTGGAGGTATTCCTGTTGCACCGACTTTACTTGCTCCAACGAGGGTTGAACCAGCTTTCCGTTTTCATCGGCAATCAAAACGGCATTTCTGCGCCAACGTTTGTAGTATTGAGTGTGGTAAGATTTCTGGAATGTGTTTCTGGAATAGTAGTCACGGTACAGGGAGTCCACTACAAAAAGATTGGGATCTTCACCGTACATTTTTTGCGCCCATTCAGGGAGCGAAGCGATTTCGGACAAGGATGGCTTGTACATGTTCTGTCCGTGCAAAACGGTGCTCGCAAGGGTGAGTAGCAACAAAGTTGAAAGAAAATATTTTTTCATGATCAGGGGTTTTCTTGTATGATGACAGGTCCAAAAACGTTTTGTTCGCTATAAATCCAATAAGGACCCTGTTCCAATTGCATATTGATATGGGTGGTGCCGTTTTCATTCAACCAACCCTCGACAACAATTCTACCGCTGGCATCCATCAATGCGTAGGGTACAGGTTTAAGTGTTTGCGGGGAGATCAATTGAAATTGTCCAAAGTTTGGGTTAGGAAAAATGTAAGCACGTTGTTGTGGTGTTTCAAAATTCGGAATGTTGGAGAACAGCGGATTGTAGATTTCCATGATGCGAGGATAACCCCTGTCACGCGCAATGAAAAATAACGTTCCGTAAGGGGTGGCACAAACATCTCGAATGCGTCCAAACTTACTCGAGCTGATGGGTAAGCCTCCGATCCCTGTTGCAAACAGGTATCGGTTCTTAGTGATGATGGTGTCGTTGTTACTATCCAAGCCCAGCGCATAGACGCCCTGGTTGTTACCGGTCACGGCCATTAAAATGCCATTCAGTTCGGGTATGGCAGGATGGTTGTAATAATCTATGCCGGAAGGTGGATGCGCCCCGTTGTTGATTGGAAATTTTCGAAACGGGAAATAAAATTGACAGCTATCCATATCGCCCAAGCATTGGTAAGCGTCAAAAAGGGTCCAACCGTAGTGGCCTCCGGATTCGATTCGATTCAATTCATCATTGCCCATCATCTGGCCATGTTCCGACGAAAAAATTTGTCCAGAGGGTAGCTGCACCAAGCCTTGAGGATTGCGATGTCCTAACGTGTAGGTATAGTCGGCGAATGGATTGTCGATCGGTACGGTGCCATCCGGATTCACCCGGAGGATTTTCCCGGAATTATTGAACAAGGAATCGAAAGCTTGAAAATATTCCGCGGTACTGACATATAACTTTCCGTCTTGTCCGTATATCACCCTGCCGCCGGAATGTTCACCACCGTGATACCAACCAAGCATTTGAAAAGGCGCTCCAAGGGTATTGGTGGACGGATCCCAATTGAAACGGTAAAGGTGAATGTAGGCGCTAGCGGCATAATAGTCTCCCGTATCAATCGTGGCATACACATAAGGTGAGGAAGGAAACTGGCCGTGTAAGGCCACATCCATGATGTATCCACTGTTGACGGAAAGAACGGTGTCATAGACACCCGTTGCAGGATCATACCGGTTGATCTGGCGCTTATTTGCAATCCACAGTTTTTGATCAGAGCCCCAATGTAAACCCCAAGGTCCTGATCCGTAATTGGACATGCTGGGGTTGCCATTTAAAAAATAAGATGAATCCAGTACGGTGTGTATGACTACTGGCGTGTTACCAATGGTGTCGGTGATGCTCTGGGCGTATGCAGAAAACGTAAATGACAACGCAATCCCAAACGCAAGAAATCCTTTTAAAACAGTTGACATGGTTAAATGCCTTGGTTGGTTTCTTGTATGATACGGTCCACTACTTTTTTAAAATCTCCCGTCTGTTTGAACGTTTCCAACTGACGGTCGGCGCCCGTTCCTTTTTTCAGTATTTGTCGGATGTATGAGATTTCGTTTCGGCTGCCCAGTTCATCCACTACATCATCTACAAATGCCAATAACTCTTCTGCCAAATCCGGTACTGGCACTTCTTTTTCTTTTCCAAAATCGATGAGCTTTCCTTCGATCCCATACCGGGCGGCCCGCCATTTGTTTTCATTGATCAAAGCCCTGCTGTATTGTCTGAAATCAAGGTTCTGTTCCATTAAACGCACCAGTTTGGCTACCAATGCTTGCATCAACGCGGTCAATGCAATCGTTTCATCCACCAACATGGGCACATCACAAATGCGGAATTCCAAAGTATTATAGGTAGGGTGGAGCCGAAGGTCGTACCAAACTTTACGGGCATTGTCGATACAATTGGTCTTGATCAAGAGGTTGATGTATCGGTCGTATTCACCAGCGCTGGAAAAGTAGTCCGGTATGCCGGTGCGAGGGAATTTATCGAACACTTTAACGCGGTAAGACTTGAAACCGGTGTTTCGTCCTTGCCAAAAAGGTGAGTTGGTGGACAGGGCGAAAATATGAGGCAGGAAATAACGTGCAGAATTCATCAGTGCGATCCCCTGTTGTCGGTTCGCGATACCGATATGCACATGCAATCCGAAAATGAGGTTCGATCTGGCGGCATCCTGCATCTCGTTCACAATCTCATGATATCGGGGATTGTCGGTAATGGATTGCTCTTGCCACCTGGAAAACGGATGCGTACCGGCGGCGGCAATTTTCAATCCTTGCTTGGCGGCCAGATCCGCCACCATACGACGTAGAAACAAAACCTCTTTACGGGCTTCGGCCACGTTTTGACAGACGTTAGTGCCAACCTCTACCACCGATTGATGCATCTCGGCTTTTACCTGCTCATGGAGCACGGTTTTACTGCCATCCACGATCTGATGCATGTGTGATTTAAGCTCTCTGGTTTCGGGGTCTATTACCTGAAACTCTTCTTCGATGCCGATGGTAAATAGCTGCTTGTTTCCGATGTTATCGGATTGGGCATTTGAAACAGAGGCTTTTGCGGGCGCAGACATGTTAAAAGGTTGAAATTCTGATGCTTCAAATATAAAAAACAAAAATTCGCTACTTATGTTAAACTTCATTAAAGGTTTAACATCCTACCCTAATTGATACCTTTGCATTACAATTGATCTCTATGACCAAGACTTTTTTGCCCACATTGCTCCTGCTGTTTTTCAGCATGTTTCCAGCCAAGGCGCAACAACCCATGTTTTCCATCAAAGGAAAAATCGTTGATGAGGCGACCGCCGAACCCTTGCAATTTGCCACTGTATCCTTGAAAAAAATGCGTGATTCTTCACTCGTAAACGGGGCCATTACCGCCGCCGGAGGGGAGTTTCGATTGGATAACCTGGGTCCTGGTGGTTACATGTTGGAAATCGCTTTTATCGGATATGAAAAATATAATCAACGAGTTGGATTGCGTCCTGGGGAAGCGCCTCCCGTCACCGATTTGGGAGTAATCAAGTTGAAGGTTTCCGCTAAATTGCTTCAAACGGCCGAAGTCACCGCCGACAAGGCTTTCATGATGAACAATATCGACAAGAAAACCTACAATGTGGATCAGTTGTCGGTGACCGCCGGAGGTAACGTGAAGAATGTGTTGGAAAACATCCCCAGCGTGGAGATCGACCAGGAAGGAACGGTCAGTTTAAGAGGAAACGAAAATGTAACCATTCTCATCGATGGCCGTCCCTCCGGACTCACCGGATCAGGAGGCAAGTCGATGTTGGAGTCGATTCCCGCCAGTGCCATCGAAAATGTGGAGGTGATTACCAATCCCTCCGCCAAGTACGATCCAGATGGGATCTCCGGCATCATTAACATCGTCACCAAAAAGAACAAACTACAAGGATTCACAGGCAATGTGGGTGTTAACACTTCTTTTGGCGGAAGGTTTGGTGCCAACGGCATGTTGAGCCTTCGCAAAGGCAAATGGAACATCTATACCAATTACGGTTTCAATCGCGATGACACCTACAATGAAGGCCTTTCTTATCGCGAGACTTATCTCAATGATTCCACTACCAGCATTATCAATCAAGATGAGCGTGGCAATTCAGCCAAAACCTCCCACAACGTGAGCCATCCATCCCATGCTTCTAGACTATCTGACG
>JBMTLM010000054.1:0-8871 GCA_049431185.1 Bacteroidia bacterium
TAACCATTGATATTTCCTACTAATATGGCTCGTCCTACAGGGTAATACAGGTATTGATCCGCAAGGGTGGGATTTCGAATGGCGGAGGAAAATGAGAATCGCAACACATGATCCTTATTAGGTAGATAAACAGCTGATGCGGCCGGAGAAAACAAGAATCCGAAGTTTTCATTTTTATCCAATCGGCCGGTGGCGCTGAGTTTGAGTTGATCGTTTTTGATTTTCTTCTCTACCCCGGCATAAATCCCACCTTCCCGGTTTCGGATCACCACACCGTTGGTGTCACTGAAAATCGTTCCGTCTGACTCTGGGCGATACCACCGGACATTTGCTCCAACAACGATATCGGCAAACGAGGGTGTGAATTTGTATTCGCCGTGAATGTGATACAATGCGGAACGATCATAAAACCTGGAACCACCTTCCGAAAACGAACTTTTGGAAGTGATTGCTGCAAAGGCAGTATCAAATGCATACGTTCCAGGCTCGTAAAATGCCTGGTTGCTGTTGAGAATGTTACCGGGGCCATTGACGTAGTTCTGTGCAAGTTGATGGAAATACACCAAGGTGTCGGGATAATTCTGTTGTAAAAAAGGATTGATGGCAGCCAAATAGGCCTCAAATGACGGGAATTGTGATGCCTGTGGGAAGCCTGGAAGGTTATAAAGCTGGTTTTTGACATTGATGTACCAATAGTCCAAATACTCCTGAGTCCAATCGTTCAACGGCTTCGAGGATTGCTGTAGTAACAAGGCCGTGAAAAATGCATCATAGGATTTGCCGGCATCCTCTGATGTAGAATAGGCCCTTAAAAACCATTTGTCATCTTTCCTGAGTTCGATCCTGTTTTGATAGAATTTGATATCCCTCAGCGCATATCGGTTATCACCTTGATAAATGGTGTTACCTGATCCAAAGCTAAAGGCATAGATCAGCTCAGTGGTTGGTTTAAGTTTGTAGTGTAGTGATGTGCCGAATTTCAGGTTTTCGGTTTTATAGTCTAACAAATCAGATTCTTTATAACCTCTTCGGGAGATTACGCCCAAGCCAGGGTAGTCTTTGGAGTTGTTGGTGAAATCCAAGCCATTCAAATATTCATCACCGTAAATGTTCACTGCATCATAACCACCGGGATTTCCAATGGCACTTTTGGATTGTGGAGTCGCCGCAAGGTTTTCAGCTGGCCAATCGTTGACGTTTAGGTAAAACAGGTTGATTTTGTAAGCGAACTTATCCTCTCCTTTGGCGTTTTTTAAAACATCTGCGAAGCGTACCGCATGCTCGATCAAACCACGGCTACCGATTTTAAAGCTGTAATCCAAACCAGGTTTAATGAATGGATTTCGTGTAGTCATGCTGATCACCCCGTTGAATGCGTTGGGTCCGTAATAGGCGGAACTGGCACCGGCGACCAGATCAACCTTGTTGACATCCAAATCCGAGGCTCCCAGGAAATTACCTAGTGAGAAATTCAACCCAGGGGAAGCATTGTCCACACCATCAATAATCTGCAGAGACCTAACAGGCGAAGAACTGTTAAAGCCTCGAGTGTTGATGATTTTAAATCCGATACTGGCAGAAGTGAGGTCAACACCCTTCAATTGACCGAGACCTTCATAAAAACTGAATGCCGGTGTTTCTTTAATGGCGATGTAATCCATGGATTCCATCGTAAGTGGAGCCTCCTTTTGCTTTTCAGAAATCCTGCTGCCAACAACTTCAACATCCTTCAGTAAAACTTCATTACTTTTCAGTTTAATCATGGTGGTCGCATCCTTTGCACTGACCACCGTTTCCAACGTCAAATAACCAACATATGTGGTGCTGAGGGTAACTGGTAAAACACCAGTGTAATTGAAGCGGAAGTTTCCGTCAAAATCGGTTTGTGCGCCATTGGTGGTGCCCTTCACAACTACATTGGCCCCGATCAGCCTTTCCCCTGTTTTAGCATCCTTCACTGTTCCTTGTATCACCACCTGTGCAGAGGTCACGGTTGGTGAAATAAAAATAATGAAAATCAATGCTATCAAGTTACCTAAGTGGGATTTCATGCAGCTGGATGATGTTGGGTCAGTTTTCTCAAAAATAGTTTTTTGATGCATATTTTTTCAGGGATGAAGGGCGTTCTTCTCCAATAGATATTAACCCCTAACCGAAGCCCTCATCAATCAATCACCCCAATGAACCAAAAACGAACATTGCTTGTATGTGACTATAAATCAAATTAATGCATGGTTCAGTTGGTGAATTCTTTGGATTTCTTGAAAAGATCTTGGAACGAATCAAACTCCTTCCGGTAGAGAATACCAATGCCTTGTGTATAGGGGGAATTGTAGTCGGTAAGCAAATTATTGATGCTTTTGTTGAATACCTTGAATCGGAATCGACCATCCTTGCTCACTTTTACCTCAGCATTGAAGTCGCCCACTACCCCGGAGGTCGTGTTTTTATTGTTATCCGAAAGACCTAGGTTGCCATCAATCGCAATTCGATCATTCCACAGCCGAGTAGACAGTTCCAATTCATATTCTTCTTGGCTGAAGGCGTCGGCTGCACGGTAATTCACACCCAGGTTGAATGCGTCACTGATTTGGGATGCCCAAACGCTCAGTTGTTGTGATAGTAACTCGGCCGCATTTGCGCCCAAAGCGGATGACGAGGAGGTTCCTTGGGATTCAATATCGTTAGCTTGGGAAAACCGATTCAGCACCAAGAGGCTCATGGTTTGTGTGCTTTTTTCCTGGTCAGTCGAAATGTATCGGTTGAGCAATGTTTGTGCAGTAGGGTCTATGTCGGGAATGATGACATCAAACTCCAATGCCGGATTGAATAGTTTTTCCTTCAATTTCAAATGCACCTCAACAGGTATTCGTTGGGTTAGTGTGCTGTCCCTGATCAAATCATACAAGCTTGTTCGGAGCTTATAAACACCTTGGATATCCACAATAGCGTCGTAAGGATCACCGGTCCAGCGGATGGTGCCTCCGGGCTTGATGATGAATTTTTTGTTAATCAGATTTTGGAGAGTGAACAGATAGTCCCCTGATTCGGTTTGGAAATCCCCATACATTTTGAAATCCCCAAGCCTGTTCACATTCATTTGTAAATTGCCATTGCCCCGACCCTTGATGATATCTCCGATTTTGGAATCGAATATCAACTGAACTTCCGCATCTGATGTTACAGCCAATTCAAAATCCAAATCGATTCCGGTAAACTCGTTGGTTGCCTTTTTTTCAGCCGCATCCTCAAGTTCTTTTTGGATGAAGTTAATGAAGCCGCTTTGAGTCACCTCTTCGGGGTTGGATAACGGAATGAATATGGCCGTGTTTTTTTCTGTTTTTAATGCCAATGAAATTTGGATCAAATCCAACGGGCCGAATACTTTAACCTTCCCTGAGGCAAATCCCTTGCCATAGTACAACTCGTTTTGCTTGGGACCCGTATTCAGTACTTGAAGATTGTTGGTTGATATGTCAAACTTCAAGCTGAAATCGCTCAGGTTTTTGTGATACACAAAACCGTCGACCTTGGCTTGGTTGCCGTTTTCATCATTCACAGTGATGTTGTTGAATTTGAAATACCGTTCTGTAAATTCAATTTCATCTGAAAGGCTGTAACGGGTATTGAGATAATCGAACAGAAAGCTGGTTTGTTGCAATCTGAGCTTGCCGGTGAGGATTGGTTTTTTGAAATTTCCAGTCAAAAACAAATCACCAGAGGCTTTTCCCCTCACATCAGAAATGATCCCTTCCGCATATCTCGCAAACGCAGACAAACCGGTTTTTTGCAAAGAGATCTTGAAATTCATTCTGTCTTCGGGATCGTCAATATAGTAGGTTCCTGAAACACCAATGCTTTTGAGTCCACCTCTGTCAACAGAAGCGGTCAAATCAATTTCTTTTTTCTCGGTATCGAAATCCAGTTTGATTTCAGCATCTCCTAAGGTATCTTGGTAGATAGCCAGTTCTGTCAGTTTCAAGTCGGCGCTGATACCGGGTTTGGAAAGCAAGGCAGATATTTCAGCTGATCCGGTTGCCACGCCTGACATGCCGAAATCGTATACTGCCAACAAGGGATTCAGAATTGAAGTTTGAAAGTTTTCAAACTTCAATAGCAATTTGTCGTTGGCGGATTTAGATAAAATACCGTTCAGGGTGACACTTTCATTTTCTGAAACCATTCCTAAATTGAAAATTTCTGCAGCACTGTCTTTGAGGCGGATACGATTTCCATCATCCACTTTCCAGCTTCTGCCGTTCAAGATAATGCTGGAATTCACCACCTTGATGTTGGTTGATCCGTTTTCCTCGTAAGTCGCCTCAGCGTTCATGCTAAGATCATTGACGGAACTGTCACGTGAATCTGAAGCGAGCGACAGAATGGTTAATTGCTTGTCTGTTTTTCCAGTGATGATTGGGTTGATGAAAGCCAAAGTGTCATTAATGATAATTTCTTTGAAGCGGTTGGCGAAATTGATGTTTTGCTGCTCATTGTCGATTTTTATATCAACGCCCTTTAAAACTGCCATTTCATAACGGATGCTGTCCGATGTGACCGAAACCTCAAGGTCCTTGGTAATGGTGTTCAGGCTGCCAGTTAACGAAGTTCCATTGCTGATTTGCAGCGCTGGATAAAAGATGTCTAAAAGTCCATTGACGCTTTTCAGCTTGATGTCAAAGTCAGCAATTGCAGATTCGGGTTTCTTCCTGGTTTCCGATTTGATGATGGGTAAATAATAAGCCATTAAGTCGTAGGCGCTCTCAAGGATTTTCTTTCTGGAGTAGTTGCCTGATAATTCTGCATCAACAATATCCGACTCAATGGAGATCAGACCTTCCCGGTCTGGATTATTGTCGGCACTAACGGTTAAATCATCTAATTCCAACTCAAGGCCGTTTTCAGCATAGTAAACCTTGTTCAGTAAGCCTGTACCGGTGAGGTCCTCCACGTCGTTACCTTCCATGCTAATGTCGGCACTGAATGAAAGTGTCGCACTGCTATCGCGCTCTATCCATCCCAGAACACTAGGCTTGCAGCGTTCAACATCGATATTGAATACGTAGGATGGTTTTTGGGATTTCAAATTAAGCATGCCCGAGAATTCCATGTCCAAGTTCGGGTCCTTGACAGCAAACAGCCCTTCAAAGGTTTTTTGTTTGAATTCACCATTGATTTCAATTCCTTGGTATCCGTATCCATATGCTCCAAGTCTAGTGAAGCGGCCGTCTAATTTGGCATTCAAATATTGTTGTTCCAGTCCGGTACCTACCAGATTGGCTTTGAAACTTGTCTTATCCAATGTTCCTTTTAAGTTGAAAAGTAAACCAAGGTCTAATTCATTGGCAGCGATGTTGCCGGAATAGGAGGCGTCTTTGACTCCGTTGTTTACCTTGAAATTCACATCGGTCGAGAAAAAGCCAGCGGCGGTTTTGAAGTTGGCATAGGATACGAAATCACTAAGGAATCCATTGAATTTACCGTTAATTTGGATATCGCCGAGTCGTTCCAATGCTGATGGCAATTCGATCTTGGCTGGTTTTTCTGAGGGTATCTTGGGTAAATTCGAGAGGTCGGTATAAACGGTTTGAAGGTTGTCCACTTTGATATCGAAATAGGTTTCATCGATATTGGGTAGCCCTGAAATGAAAGCACTTCCTTCCAAAATGGTCTTTTTTCCATATTTTATTTTGAGGTCTCTGCCTTTCAAATTGTCAACCGTGCCTTTGATTTTTCCGTTTATATCAATGGTCATGTCGGTTCCCCTTAACTCCGGAGCGAAATATGCCAGGTCACCGGAATTGAGTTTTGAGTTGCCGATCTCCGCATCCATAAGCACTTTTGGTATGAAGTCTTGGAAGTCTTCAGCTGATTCATATTCCATGGAAAAACGCCCCTCTAGATTCGTTTTCGCAGTTCGAATCGCCAGGTTTTCGAAGGCGATTTTATCTGACAGTATGGAGACTTTGGCGGTTAATTGATCTAGGGCAAATCCGCTTTTTTCAATGAATGAAAGTTGACGTATTTCGACGTGTATCTCGTCGCCGTTCGTTTTCAGGTCAGATAACCTAAGGTTGGTGTTGTTCAATCGAATATCTTCAAAGTCTATGCCTGCGATCTTGTCATTCCATTTGTAGTCCCTGTAAACGATCGACATGTTTGAAAGCTGTACATCACCCGGATTGAATTCGAAACCGGTTTTGGAGGTGTCCTTTGTAGAGGAGGAGAAATATTCGATGATGAAGTCGAGATTGTATTTTCGGTCGGCTTTCGATTTGGTGATTTTCAATAAACCGTCTTCTGCTTTGAGGCTTTTCAGGATTAGCTTGCTTTGTGTGAGGGAAAAAAGCGAAATGGATGCCTGGAGTTTTTTCGCTTGAATCAGGGTGTCTTTGTTTTGGTCGCCGATGAAAACATCTAGCAATTCGATGCTGTCAAAGAAAACGATGTTAACATATCCGATAGAGGCGTCGGTGTCCCATTGATTTGATAGGTATTGTGTAATTTGACCAACCACCCATGTTTGAACAGCAGGTATTCTAATACTCAAAATCATGGTCACGAGAAGCAGTGACAATGAGAGTAAAAAGATGCCGATTATTTTTAAGGTCTTTCTGATGAACTGTTAATGTTTGGTGGTGGAATGGGTTGGTTGTTTAGTTTTGTGTTTTACATTTGGTTCAAACGTGGTTTCTAATCAACCGGTCATATTGGCAATTGAATCTTCCTGCGATGAAACATCGGCGGCGGTGAGTATTGGTAACAAAATTATTGCCAATGTTATTGCGAGCCAAAAGGTTCATGAGTCATTTGGTGGGGTGGTTCCGGAATTAGCTTCTCGAGCACATCAGCAGCAAATTGTTCCTGTTGTCAATCAGGCTCTTATGGAAGCAAAGGTACAAAAAAACGACCTCGATGCCATAGCATATACAAACTGTCCCGGTCTAATGGGTTCATTATTGGTGGGGGCATCCTTTGCCAAATCCTTTGCCATGTCTTTAGGTATTCCAACCCTAGAGGTCAATCATATGCATGCCCACGTCTTGGCTCATTTTTGTGTTCGGGAGGGGCAAAAACAGGTTTCGCCACCATTTCCATTTTTGTGCTTGACGGTTTCGGGTGGACACACCCAGATCATTTTGGTAGAGGGATTTTTCAAAATGAAGGTTTTGGGCCAAACCACCGACGATGCAGCTGGTGAGGCCTTTGATAAAATTGCAAAGCTGTTAGGCCTACCGTACCCTGGCGGCCCTCTGGTGGATCATTATGCAAGATTGGGCAACCCATCTGCTTTCAAGTTTCCGCATCCCAAGGTGGATGGTTTTGACTTTAGCTTTAGTGGTTTGAAAACGGCAGTATTGTATTTCCTTCAAAGGGAATTGCAATCTGACGCTTCTTTTTTACAAACGCGCCTCAACGACATTTGCGCCAGCGTTCAAAATACCATTGTAGAGATATTGATCCATAAGTTGGAGCTAGCAGTACACGATACAGGGATATCCCATGTGGCAATCTCGGGAGGGGTGGCTGCCAACTCGGGACTTCGAAAAGCCATAGAAGCGAAAATCGGTTGGCATACCTACATACCGCCGATGGAATTTTGCACGGATAATGCCGGTATGATTGCAGCGGTGGGTGCACTCAAATTCATGGAATCCGATTTTGGTGACCTTGGTGCTACACCATTTGCACGATTTTCTGGATTGTGAATAAGTATTTATTGATTTGGGTGAAATCATTCTTTTTTTGGGTTAAATTCGCTTAATATTAGTTAAACACAACAAAATATCAAAAAAATGGAACAAAACCAAGGATCAACTAGCTCAAATAAGACCAATCGAATACTCATTATTCTTTTGGTGCTGTCGTTGATTTTCAATTTCTATCAATGGCAGAACACGGAACAAGTGGTTCAGGAAATTACGATTGTGAAGGATAGTCTCGAGGTTTCAAAAGCAGACGTCGATCGTGAGTTGGCGGAAGCTCTTGATGAATTGAATTCCTACAAAACCAAAGAGATTCCACGACTTGACAGTTTATTGGATTCGGCCAATAACACCATCGAGCAGCAACGGGCTCGTATTGAAAAGCTGATCAAGACTGAAAAGAATTCCGCTTCATTGAATAAGAAACTGAAGGCTGAACTTGAGGAGTTGAAGCGACTCAAAGACGAATATCTTGAGAAAATTGATGCTTTGCTGGTGGAGAACAATCAACTCAAGCAGGAAAAGCAGACCCTCACGGACAAGGTGAGCGAGTTGAACACCAACTTGGAGAAAACCATAACCACCGCCTCGGTATTAAAGACCGAATATGTGAAAGTCAATGCGTTTAAAAAGAAGTCCAATGGTAAATTGGTTGCAACGGCAATGGCCAAAAGGACCAACAAGATTGAAGTTTGCTTTGCCGTTATGGATAACAAAATTGCCCAGGCAGGCGATCGTGACGTTTATATGAGAATCATCGAGCCAGGGGGTAAGACTTTGGGTGATCGTTCTTCAGGTTCTTCATCTTTCAAGCTTGCGGGTAGTGGGGAAGAGGTGCAATACACGGCCTCCAAGAAAATTAGTTATGCCAATCAAAAACAGGATTTGTGCATGAACTGGGAAGAAGCTGAGCGGGTGTTTAATCCGGGCACCTACATGGTTGAGATTTACATTGATGGTGCGCTGAGTACATCCACTTCCATCGTGCTCGCCGACTGATTCGATTCCAAAATATTTAAATAAAAAGGGGGCGAAAACATCGCCCCCTTTTTATTTTCTTTTGGCTTTGGCAGCTATGCTGTTTTTAGTGTTACGCGGATTTGACGGGTCCAGCAAAGATCGCCGTTGGGTCATAGAGGCGCACTGGAGACTTTGGGTTGGTCGT
>JBMTLM010000055.1:0-8648 GCA_049431185.1 Bacteroidia bacterium
CTCATTTATCTCGCGCAAGATCACTACTGGGCTTCCTTGGCAAGTTGGCTCTCCATGGGTTTATTTACGGCATTTGTAGGTTTTAACATTTCTCATGATGCCGTACATGGATCCCTGTCAAAATACGGCATCGTTAACCGTTTATTGGGTTACACATTCAACCTAGCAGGAACCAACAAATACATGTGGAAGATCATGCATAATGTGATCCATCACACCTACACCAACATTCCAGGTCATGATGAGGACCTAGAGCCTGTTTCATTGATCCGACTTTCAACTGAAAACGAGTTAAAGAAAATACATCGTTTCCAACATCTTTATGCTTATTTGTTTTACTGTTTCACCTCCTTATCATGGGTATTCAAAAAGGACTTTGTCACCTTCTTCCAGAAAAACCTGGGAAACTATGAGAATAAAAAGCACCCAATTCGTGAGTATTTCATCCTGTTTGGATCGAAGGCTGTTTACTTCACTTTGTTCCTGGTGTTACCCATCCTTTTTTCGGGGGCACCTTGGTGGTTCTGCCTCATTGGATTTGTAACGATGCACCTGATTCAAGGGATTACCCTGGCAGTTGTCTTTCAACTGGCCCACGTAGTGGAAGGTGCTACCTTTCCCATGCCATATTACAACGGAGACGTAAGGAATAATTGGAATATTCATCAACTCAACACCACCGCCAATTTTGCCATGAAAAGCAAATTGGCCACTTGGTTTTTCGGTGGACTGAATTATCAAGTGGAACATCATTTGTTCCCGCAAATTTGCCATATCCATTATCCGGCCATCGCTCCCATTGTCAAACAAACCGCCCAAGAGTTCGGCGTTTCTTATCACGAAAACAAAACCATGTGGCAAGCGATCAAATCCCATACCAAGATGTTACGGTTGTTAGGGACACTCGAGCATTTGCCAGAACAAAGATTAGCCAGCTAAAAAGGACTTATGGAATTTATCCAATTCATCGTCGACTTCATCCTGCACATTGATGACCATCTTGGGGAGATCGTTCAGAACTACGGCCTATGGATATATGCCATCATTTTCTTGATTGTTTTTTGTGAGACCGGATTGGTCGTCACTCCGTTTTTACCCGGAGACTCACTACTCTTCGCCACCGGAGCCATTATCGCTGCGCAGCCTGATGCCGGATTGAGTTTCTGGATCATGTATTGGGTGATTTTTGTGGCTGCCGTCATTGGCGACACCACCAATTACCACATTGGGAAATACATTGGAGAAGGGGTGTTTAAGCGAGAAAGCAAATACATCAAAAAGGAATATTTGATGAAAACCCAGGCCTTTTACGAGAAACATGGAGGAAAGGCCATTGTGTATGCACGTTTCGTTCCCATCATCAGGACCTTTGCTCCTTTCGTAGCCGGTGTAGGAACCATGGAATACAAGCGCTTCGTGTTTTTCAATGTTTTCGGCGCCTTCCTGTGGGTGACTTTGTTTTTGGGAGCTGGTTACCTTTTTGGCAACCTACCCTTCATCAAAGACAATTTCAGCATGGTGATCCTTACCATTATCTTCGTTTCATTGATGCCTATCGTCATTGAATTCATCAAGAACAAGAGATCTTCAAAATAACCGGAATCCAATCTTCTAAAACCCATATCCATGAATCGATTCATGATGACTCTTTCCTTGAGTCTTGTCACGCTTTCCTACTCAGTTCAGGCTCAAGAAAAGAAAGAAGAAAAATGGGACGTTAACAACCCTCCGGGTTCGTTCACCGAGCACTCCTTCACTGTTGAGGAAGGCACTTGGATGAATTTGGATGTGAGTCCGGATGGCAAGGAAATCGTGTTCGACCTGTTGGGTGATCTTTATCTGTTACCGATTGAAGGAGGTAAAGCCAAGGCATTGAGAACCGGATTCGCCTATGAGGTGCAACCTCGTTTCAGTCCCGATGGACGATTCATATCCTTCACGTCTGATGCCGGAGGCGGTGACAACATTTGGGTGATGGATCGTGATGGTAAGAATGCAAGACAAGTCACCAAGGAAGATTTTAGACTGCTCAACAACGCGGTATGGTCACCTGATGCCAAATACATCGTAGCCAGGAAACATTTCACATCAGGAAGATCCCTTGGTGCCGGCGAATTATGGATGTACCATGTGAATGGAGGTGATGGTATACAATTGACGAAACGAAAAAATGATCAGCAGGATTTGGGTGAACCATGCTGGTCGGGAGATGGCAAATACATTTATTACAGCGAGGATATGTACCCAGGAGGGTATTTCCAGTATAACAAAGATCCCAACAATCAGATATACGTAGTTAAAAGATACAATACGCATACAGGTGAAATTGAAACCGTAACCGGTGGATCGGGCGGTGCCGTTCGACCACAAGTTTCCCGTGATGGCTCCAAGTTAGCCTTTGTAAGACGGGTGCGTGAAAAATCAGTGCTATTCATTCGTGATTTGAATACCGGTGAGGAGTGGCCGGTATATTCCGAACTCAGCAAAGACCAACAAGAGGCATGGGCGATTTTTGGTGTATACCCCAACTTCAACTGGATGCCCGGTGACAAGGAGGTTGTTCTTTGGGCAGGTGGAAAAATTAAGCGTATTCAAACAGAAAACTTATCCGTTACAGAAGTTCCTTTTATGGCCTCCTGTACCCATCGGATTCTGGATGCCATCCGATTCAAACAACAAGCAGCACCAGACTCCTTTGATGTCAAGGCCATTCGTCAAGCCATCACCAGTCCAGATGAAAAAACTTTGATATTCAATGCTGCCGGTTTCCTGTGGAAGAAAGCCCTTCCCAATGGCAAGCCCGTTCGTTTAACCACTGGTACAGACTTTGAATTTGAGCCTTCATTTTCCAATGATGGCAAAACCGTTTTGTTTGTGTCGTGGAATGATGAACAAACCGGAGCCATCCATTCGATTCCCGTTGGAGGCGGAACTCCAAAGAAGTTAACGGTTGAAAAAGGAATATTCCGTACCCCCCGATTTTCACCTGACGGCAAACAAATCGTTTTTGAAAAGGAAGGTGGCAACGATCACCAGGGATTTGCCCATTGTGTTGAGCCAGGGATCTACATCATGACATCCGGCGGTGGTGCTCAAGCAAAACTATTGGTCAAAAACGGTTCCAATCCAAGCTTTACCAAAGATGGAAAGCGTGTTTATTATATCGGTTATGAAGCAGGTGGAAGGGCTTTGAAAAGCATTGGAGCCGATGGATTGGACGAACTTACCCACTTCACCGGAAAGTTTGTTACATCGATGGTGCCTAGCCCCGACAACCAATGGGTCGCATTTATAGAATATCACAAGGTTTACATAGCAGCCTTTGCTCCTTCAGGCAAGGCGGTTGAAGTTTCATCCGGGATGAAAGCGGTTCCCGTTGCACAAACCGCTCGAGACAACGGCTTAAGTTTACATTGGAGCGCCAACTCAGAGAAATTATTTTGGACCTCCGGTGATGAGTATTTCTCGAACAAGCTCAACCAACGATTCAAGTTTTTGGAAGGTGCACCTGATACGCTTCCCCCTCCCGACTCCGTCGGAACGAAAATCGGTTTGCGCTTAGCACATGACAAACCCAATGGCAGAATCGCCATTACCGGAGCTCGTATCATAACCATGGATTCCAAGCGGCAGATTATTGAAAACGGGACCATCATCATAAATCAAAACCGAATCGAAGCCGTTGGGGGAAGTGAAATCGTGATACCCAAGGACGCCTACATATTCAAAGCCAATGGAAAAACCATCACCCCCGGTTTTATTGATGTGCATGCCCACTTGGGCACTTTCCGCCAAGGATTGAGCCCACAGAAGCAATGGAGTTATTTTGCCAACTTGGCCTATGGCATTACCACCACACACGACCCTTCATCGAACTCTGAAATGGTCTTTTCACAATCTGAAATGGTAAAGTCGGGCAACATGGTTGGTCCTCGTGTGTACTCAACTGGATGGATCCTCTACGGAGCAGAAGGTGATTACAGGGCCATCATCAATAAACCTGCTGACGCATTATCCGCCATCAACCGCACGCTATCCTTTGGAGCCTTCTCCGTCAAAAGCTATAATCAGCCTAGGCGTGAACAGCGTCAGATGGTGATAGATGCCGCACGTAAAACAAAAACCCATGTTTATCCGGAGGGAGGTTCATTCTTTTTTCATAACCTTAGCATGATTTTGGATGGACATACCGGCATAGAACATAATTTGCCTATTGCACCGCTGCACGATGATGTTGTAAACCTGTTCAAATCCAGTAAAACGGCCATCACCCCTACCCTGATTGTGAGCTATGGCAGCGTCTCAGGTGAATACTATTTTTATCAGGAAAGTAATATTTGGGAGAACAAAAAGCTCTTGAATTTCACTCCTAGATTCGTGATTGACTCCCGATCGCGACACAGAACGATGATACCCAAAGAGGAATACGACAATGGCCATATGTTGATTTCACGATCACTAAAAAAGTTGGCTGATGCAGGGGTAAAGGTTAACATGGGATCGCACGGTCAGATACAAGGCATCGGGGCTCATTGGGAAATGTGGATGCTGTCACAGGGTGGCATGAGCAATATGCAGGTATTGGAGTGCGCCACGGTCAATGGTGCTCATTACATCGGCATGGAAGATGATTTGGGGTCTATTGAGAAGGGCAAATTGGCGGATTTGGCCATTTTGGATCAAAACCCTTTGGACAACATCCGCAATACCGAAAGCGTATCATACACGATGGCTAATGGCCGATTGTACGATGCAGGAACCATGAATGAGATTGGAAATCAAAACAAAACACGGGGTAAATTCTATTGGGAAACCAGCCGTACAGGATCCTCCTTCCCCTGGCATATGAATGCGCATGGCCAAGAGCATCAAACGGAAACTTCAGGTTGCTGTTCCAAGCACTGATCTTGTAGCGCTTATTGATTTGCAAAAAGGGCTTTCAACTCAGTAGCTTCTTCAGGCTTCATCTTGCCTGCCAATATCAAACTCAGCTGACGTCTCCGCAAGGCGCCGTCGAAACGCTTTTGCTCTTCTTCAGTTTCCGGTTCAATGGCAGGAACTTGAATGGGATTACCGAGTTGATCGACGGCTACAAACGTGTAGATGGCCTCATTGCATTTGCGTTTGGCACCGGTAGCACAATCTTCTACCCAAACATCAATAAAAACCTCCATGGAGGAACTAAAAGCTCGGGAAACTTTAGCCTGCAAGGTAACGATCTCGGCTAACCTAATCGCTTGATTAAACGAAACGTTATTTACAGAGGCGGTTACCACAACCCTACCACAGTGTCGTTGAGCAGAAACGGCGGCACAGATGTCCATCCAGTGAAGTAGCCTACCGCCCATCAAGTTGCCCAGTGTGTTGGTGTCGTTGGGTAATACAATTTCTGTGTTGACACAAACGGAATCGGAAGGTTTTTTGATTTTCATGATACGAATTTACGGAAATAATTGATTTTCAAAAGTTGTTTTGTTTCAATGACCTAAAAGGTTGAGAATTCAAATTGAATGGCTTAAATTCACGGTAGCAAATTAGACTTTATGAAATCAATAAAAACCAACCTTAACATTTTGTGCATTTTGGTCATTTCATCTGTATCAGCCTTGGCAGGCCCAGGTGACACTACCACTGTAAGAGCACACGATAATTCACACATGTCATGGTGGGGATCATACGATGCGTGGGGTGTTTTTCCGTCAGCTGGCAACACCTATCGTCGGATCAATTTGGATTTCACTTTGGGATGTCCCTCCAATGGTTGCTCCGATTGGGATTATACCGTACAAGTGGAGGCTCTCAGACCCACAGGGACTTTTGATTCCACATTGGTTCCCGCTCCCTTGTATACTATCGGAAACACTTCACCCGACACTATTTTCGGCAATTCCAATCCCGTGTACGTGACCTATTTTAACACCACCACAGGGTCTACGGATTCATCCCTTGCAGGAACCTTCCAAGTGATGATTCATAACGATCCTGCCAATCCTTTTGCGATAACAGATAGTACCCTTCTCTACAACTGCAATTTTTATAATTACTACCACGATGGTCAAGGTAACATTATTGATTCCATCTGGGTCGGTTTTGATACGACTTTGTTGAATGCAATCACTCCCACGTATAATGTGTTTGAAGTCATAGAACGAATTGAATTGGCCAGGGTAATTACCCCCTATGGTGGATACTATGCCAACACGTGGCGGAATACGGTTCAATTTGATGTAACGGACTTTGCCTCCATTCTTCAAGACAGCGTAAAGATCAGAGCATTCTATGGTGGATGGTCAGACGGCTTCACCATTACCTTGGATTTCCATTTTATAGAAGGCATACCCCCAAGGACGGTCCAAAACATCCGCAATGTGTATGTAAGTGGACCAGGTGGATTTCCTTATGGTAACGTTAATAATTCCATTGAAAATTACCTCACCCCTAAGTCATTTGCATTGGCTACCAATGAAACCAATGCCATGCTTCGTGTTATTCCAACCGGTCATGGAGCCGGCACTCAAAACTGAGCAGAATTTTGATTGAAGAATTACCAAGTGTTGCTCAACGGCACGCAATATTTCCAACAATCCGTGTGGAGAAATGATTGTGGCAAGAACCATCTATTACGACAAGCCGGTACTTGGATCTATGACCGTGCCAATTGGTGCCCTGGCGAGAAAGGCGTTGTTCGTGAACATGAACTTACCCCTTTGATAACACCTGGATCCAACTTGACCATCGACATGAACATGGATCCATTCACCAATACTGTGGGCGGGCAAAACCCCAATTACATCATGGCTGTGCAATTGATCACCTATGGCGACCCTAACTTCAATTTGGATGCCTCCATGGAGGAAATAATTGCACCGTCCAATAATTTTTATCACAACCGTTCGAACCCCATCTGCCAAAATCCGAAGGTGGTCATCAAAAACTCCGGAGCTATAAACCTAACGAGTGCTACCATCACATACGGAATTGTAGGAGCCACCCCCTCAACCTATAATTGGACGGGCAATCTGCCCTTTAACCAAACGGCCGTGGTTCAATTGGGAACTATCGATTGGAATTCCACCACCAATCAACCTGATCAATTTTATGCATTCATATCCAACCCTAACGGTAGTGCAGACCAATATGCCCTCAATGATACCATGACCAGTACCGTATTGTTTCCCGTACAACATCCTAACACATTTGTGCTGCTTTTTAAATCCAATGCCGCACCCAACGAAAACAACTATAATATCAAGGACGATCAAGGTAATACCGTTTTCTCCAATGGCATTCTAGCCGCTAATACCATATACCGTGACACAGTTACCTTGAACCCCGGTTGCTACACATTCACCATGAACGACAATGGCCGTGACGGCTTGTATTTCTTTGCTAATAATGACGGCACCGGCTATGTTCGATTTGTGAATGCCTTTGGACCCGGCGTTTTGAAATTTTTTGAAGCGGATTTCGGAACAAGTATCACCTACCAATTTACGGTTGGCTATTTGCTGGATAACCCTGAGATAGAAAAAGAATCTGAAATGCTGATCTATCCCAACCCCACAAACGGTCAATTGCAAATAGATCTCACATTTCCAAACTCAGAAAAAGGACAATTAGAAATTTCAGGGGTCGATGGCAAAGTCATATACACCCAACAATTGGATGCCAAAGACCAACATCATATCTCCGTTGATATCTCAGATTCCCCAGCTGGCATTTATCTGGTAAGGTTCGTTTCCGAAAAAAATACCATCATTAAAAAAGTATTGAAACAGTAAAACAAACCGATTTGAAGCTGTTGATCATCGATAACTACGATTCATTCACCTATAACCTATACCACTATTTTGAGCGGGGTTTAGGTGATAGTGGCACCGTGGATGTTTATCGTAATGATCAAATTTCATCAATGGCAGTATCAGGATACGACGGCATTATCCTATCACCAGGACCTGGTTTACCCGATGAGGCTGGTAATATGAAATCCATCATTCAAAATGCACCTCCCTCCTTACCGATTCTAGGAATATGTTTAGGGCATCAAGCGATTGCAGAAGTTTATGGAGCCCAATTGAAAAACCTTTCAGCTCCGCTGCATGGGGTCGAATTAACAACGAAAGTCACCAATCATCACCATCCGTTATTTGATGGCATACCTGAATCTATCCAAACCGGTCATTACCATAGTTGGGTGGTAAGTCATGATGATTTTCCCGATTGTCTCATTATAGACGCCATGGATGAAAATGGGGAAATCATGGCCATATCACATAAGCATATGCCCCTACATGGCATACAATTCCATCCCGAATCAGTCATGACACCATTTGGAATGAAAATGATTGAAAATTGGATTGCCTATTGCTCCATTTTAAATTCAAAAACCATATCTGCATCATGAAGAGTTTTTTGCTGGGATTTATTTTTTTTGCGATCATCGTCAGTGTGCCCAATAACTCCCGATGTCAAGATGTACAATTAATGAAGATCGAGGACTTAATGTCAGTCATTTCAAATAATCAAGACTCTTTACTGATAATTAATTTTTGGGCCACCTGGTGTAAGCCGTGTGTAAAGGAGCTGCCGTGTTTTTACGAGGCACATCGGCAATTTGCCACTAACGGCATTCGAGTACTTCTGGTAAG
>JBMTLM010000056.1:0-8638 GCA_049431185.1 Bacteroidia bacterium
CCCAAGTTCAAAGCCGGTGTTTATGCCGAGTCCCGTATGCGCACCTTTGAAGCACGCTGGATGTCATACAAGCAAGCTCGCTTGTCCACATTCGACAATTCATTGCTGCTTTTACCCATGGATCAGATTTTTGCGCCTGAACACATTAATGATACCACAGGGTTCAAATTGGAGGAAGGTACCAACCCAAGCGATCGCTATGATGCTTCCAATATGCTAATGGCTGGATACACAGGCGTGTCATGGCCGTTTTCCAAGCGGTTGAACGTGTCTGGTGGTGTTCGTTTGGAATGGAACAGGCAATTGTTATCGAGCCGAGATTATTCCAATAAAAAAGTGGAAGTGGACAATGCCGTCCCATCCGTACTGCCTTCGTTGAATGCAAGCTATGTGATGACTGATCGATCACAGATTCGAATGGCATACTTTGGTAGTGTCAACAGGCCTGAATTCCGGGAACTGGCGCCATTCGCTTATTATGATTTCACCTTCAATAACGTTTTGATTGGGAATCCCGATTTAAAGACACCCTCTATTCATAATGCCGACGTGCGCTATGAATTTTATCCTTCCAATGGTGAAATGATATCGTTTGGTGTTTTCCATAAGGTATTTATCAACCCCATCGAGATGTTCTTTGTTCCCGGCTCTGGAAGCGGTGGAACACGTAATTTCACTTTCGGGAATGCCAAGGGCGCGACCAGTACCGGTGTTGAATTCGAAGTAAAAAAGACCTTGCTGCAAACACCCAACGGATTGCCGAATGATCAATGGTTGCGATTGCTTGCCCGAACATCCCTTAATCTGAATTTCACTTACATCCGTAGCCAGGTGGATTTAGGGGATGATGCAGTTGGACAGGAGTCTCAGAGACCCATGACAGGACAATCCCCATACATGATCAATGCTGGTGTTTTCCACAACAATCAGCAAGCGGATTTGCAGTTTTCAATCATGTACAATATCGTTGGCAAAAGGATTTTTGCCGTAGGCACTTACGGAACCCCTGACATCTATTACATGCCTCGACATTCCCTTGACTTCACGATCACTAAGGGAATAGGGGAGAAGGTGGAATTGAAGCTGGGTGTGCAAGATGTACTTTCCCAGGATGAATTGTTTCAACAAGACTCCAATGGCAATGGATCCATCGACCTCCAGGATGAAGACGTTTACCGCATACAAAGAGGAGCCTATGTCAGTGCGGGCGTATCAGTCAAGCTTTGAAACCGGATTCACCTTAAATTAACATAATAGTGCTTTTATTTAACAGGAATTGAACATCGGATTAATTATGAGGTAACACAAGCGGTATTTTTTTGCATCATCAATAATTCCTAAATCCAATATGATGAAATCACTAAAATCCGCCCAAAGCCTTCGATCTGGCTTCCGTTCATTGCTTGTCCTTTCCCTAGTGGCAAGTGTTTCTTTCGTTTCTTGTAAAAAGGATGAAGATGATACCACGCCTCCTGTGACCGCAGGCACGATTGAGGTCAGCGGTGACATTACGGCAAACACCACTTGGACTTCCAACAATAAGTATATCCTGAAAGGATTTGTTTATGTGAAGAGCCCAGCAGTATTAACTATTGAACCCGGCACCATCATTAAAGGTGATAAAGCCACCAAAGGCACGTTGATAATCGAGCGTGGCGCTCAAATCATTGCCGTGGGAACACAAAACAGTCCCATCGTTTTCACCTCTAATGAATCCAAAGGAAACAGATCCTATGGGGATTGGGGCGGAATCATCATCTGTGGTAAGGCGCCCATAAATCTTCCCGGTGGAGAAGGTACTGTAGAAGGAGGCACCAACGCCATTTATGGTGGTACCAATGCAGCCGATAATTCCGGTAAACTTAAGTTCGTTCGTATTGAGTTTTGTGGAATCGCCTTTCAGCCTAACCAGGAAATCAATGGTCTTACCATGGGTGGAGTGGGTAACGGAACGGAAATTGAATATGTGCAGATCTCTTACAGTGGCGACGACTCTTTCGAATGGTTTGGAGGTAACGTTGATGCCAAACACTTGATTGCCTTCCGTGGCTGGGATGATGACTTTGATACCGATAACGGATTCTCTGGCCGTGTTCAGTTTGCAGCCGCCATGCGCGACAAGGATATCGCCGACCAATCTGGTTCCAATGGATTTGAGTCTGACAATGATGGTCAAGGCACTGCCGCAACACCATTTACCAAGGCTATTTTCAGTAACGTTAGTGTGTTTGGTCCATTGGAGACAGCTTCTACCACCATCAATACCCAGTTTAAGCGGGGTGCTCACCTTCGTCGCAACACCCAAACCTGTTTATATAATTCTTTGATTGCCGGATTCCCAACAGGTCTCTTCATCGATGGTTCCTTAGCGGAAACAAACGCCTCTAGTGGAGATCTTCAAGTACGCAACAACGTGATAGCTGGTTGTACTACTCCATTGACGGCCTCTGCCAATTTTGATATCCAATCATGGTTCAATACCACGGCATTTGGCAACTCTTTACTGACCAATGCGGCCGATATCCTGAGTTACTATCCGGTAAATTTGACCAATCCATCCGTTTTACCCCAGTCGGGTTCACCGTTGTTGAATGGCGCTGATTTCACATCCTCTAATTTGCAGGGAGGGTTTTTCACCCCGGTAAATTATCGTGGAGCATTCGGTTCCAACGATTGGACGCAGGGATGGACCAATTTCGATCCTCAAAACACTGATTATTGATTCCTATTTTAGTTTAAGTGAAAACAGCGGGCAATGCCCGCTGTTTTTTTTGGTTGATAGTTTACTCTCGGTTACTGAAGAGAAAATTACCCGAGCTGTCTACATCGATTACAATTTCATCTTCGCGATTGATGGATCCAGCCAGGATCTGTTTACTGAGTTCATTCAGGATTTTTTTCTGAATAACACGCTTCATGGGTCGGGCACCAAATTGTGGATCGAATCCCAGTTGTGCCAGCCAATCAGTTGCCGCTTCGGTTAATGACAAATGGACGTCTTGTTGCTGTAACATCTTTCGGATGTTGTCCATTTGGATGATGACGATTTTTTTGATCTCTTCTCGATCCAATGGGTTGAACATGATGACTTCATCGATGCGGTTCAGGAACTCAGGCCGGATGGTTTTCTTGAGCATGTCGAATACGGCCACTTTGGTGGATGCAATCACTTCTTCACGGTTGCCATCATTGAGGTCTTCAAACTTTTCCTGAATGATATGAGCCCCGATATTGGAGGTCATGATGATGATGGTGTTTTTGAAGTTAGCCGTTCTTCCTTTGTTGTCTGTCAATCGGCCATCATCCAGCACTTGCAGCAGGATGTTGAATACATCGGGATGGGCTTTTTCGATCTCATCCAACAACACAACCGAATAGGGTCTGCGGCGAACGGCTTCTGTAAGTTGACCGCCTTCATCATATCCCACATATCCGGGAGGCGCGCCAATCAAACGGGAAACAGTATGTCGTTCCTGATACTCGCTCATGTCGATGCGGGTCATGGAATTCTCGTCATTGAACAAGTATTCAGCCAATGCTTTTGCCAACTCGGTTTTTCCAACTCCGGTGGTACCCAGGAAAATGAATGACCCGATGGGCCGTTTCATATCTTGTAAACCGGCTCTGCTTCTCCGCACAGCATCGGCCACCGCCATGATGGCATCTTCTTGGCCTACCACGCGCTTATGGAGTTCATCTTCCAATCCCAGCAGTTTTTCGCGTTCACTCTGAAGCATTTTACGAACGGGGATGCCTGTCCAACGGGAAACGACTTCTGCTATGTCTTCACTATCTACCTCCTCCTTGATCATAGCACCTTTCGCAGCTTGCATTTCCTGGAGCTGTAGCATCAATTGATCCTTTTTGGCTTCTGCATCCTTGATGCGTCCGTATCGGATCTCCGCCACTTTACCATAGTCACCGGCACGCTCCGCCTGTTCGGCTTCCAACTTGAATTGCTCAACAGCCTCTTTCAGGTTCTGCACTTGTTCTGCCAATTCCTTCTCCGATTGCCATTGGGCTTTGATCGCATCACGCTTTTCGGTCAAGTTTGAAATTTCCTCACTCAATTCCGACAAACGCTTTTCATCGTTTTCCCGTTTAATGGCTTCTCGTTCAATTTCGAGTTGTAGCATCTTTCGTTGCACCTCATCCAATTCTTCCGGTACCGAATCAATCTCTAGGCGCAATTTGGAGGCTGCCTCATCCACTAGGTCGATGGCTTTATCGGGCAGAAATCGGTCTGAAATATATCGCTCAGAAAACTCTACGGCAGCAATGATGGCTTCATCCTTGATGCGAACCTTGTGATGCGTTTCGTAACGGTCTTTGAGTCCGCGAAGGATGGCGATGGCATCCTGCGTATCAGGCTCCTCCACCATGACTTTTTGAAATCTTCTTTCCAAGGCCTTGTCCTTCTCCACATACTTCTGGTATTCTGCCAAAGTGGTGGCACCTATGGCTCGGAGTTCTCCACGTGCCAAGGCTGGTTTAAGGATGTTGGCGGCATCCATGGCTCCTTCACCACCGCCTGCCCCCACCAAGGTGTGGATTTCATCGATGAATAGCACAATGGAGCCTTCTGCACTGACCACTTCCTTTACCACGGATTTCAGTCGCTCTTCAAATTCGCCCTTATATTTAGCTCCGGCAATAAGTGCTCCCATGTCAAGAGAAAAAATGGTTTTGGTTTTCAGGTTTTCAGGTACATCACCATTAATGATTCGGTGTGCCAATCCTTCGGCTATGGCTGTTTTGCCCACACCGGGTTCTCCTATCAGAATGGGGTTGTTCTTGGTGCGGCGAGACAAGATTTGCAACACCCTTCGAATTTCCTCATCTCGACCAATCACGGGATCCAATTTGCCATTGCGCGCAAGCTCATTCAAGTTCTTGGCGTATTTCTCGAGGGAATTGTAGGTTTCCTCAGCACTGGCACTGGTTACCCTGGATCCTTTTCTCAATTCGGTCATCACTTTACGGGTATCTTGTTCGTTGATACCAGACTCTTTCATCAATTGAGCTGTTTTATCCAATCCGTTCAGAATCCCTAGGAATAAATGCTCCAAGGTGACGAACTCATCCTTGAATTCCTTTAAGTAGGTATTGGCCTTCTGGACCGCCTTTACGGCATCATTGGACAGGTATTGACTTCCGCCACTGACTTTTGGATACTGATCAATGATGGCGTTCAATCGATCTTCGAAATTACCGGTGTTCACATTCATTTTTTTCAAAATGTATGGTACCACGTTTTCATCGGCTTCTAACATGGCTGATAAAATGTGACCGGTTTCGATGGATTGGTGTCCCTGTTGCATGGCCATGTTTTGGGCCTGCTGTACGACTTCCTGGGACTTGATGGTGAAATTATTTAGGTTCATTTGCTTGGGTTTACTATTGAATTGCAAGCCACATCCATCATAAACCACACCAATGCCACAATCGTGGTTTATAATGGACATTTTGTCATTGTTGTTCTTGTGTCATTGACATATTTACTTGTTTTGATGGGATATGGACTATTTTTGTAGCCATGGATACGTTGACCCATATAGTCGCTGGAGCCGTCATCGGGGAACTGATTCTAGGTAAGAAGGTCGGTAAAAAGGCGATGGTGTTTGGTGCCTTGGCTGGTAATGCACCGGATGTGGATGCTTTGATGAACTTTTTTGTTTCTGATGTAGATTCTTTGGTGTTGCATCGAGGCTTAACCCATTCCGTTTTTGTAGCGGCCTTGTTTGGACCGCTCTTTGGTTGGTTGTTAAATCGCCATTATCGTCATAATTTGATTTGGGGCTGGATGGCGCTGTTCACCCTCAACATCTGGTTTCATTTGTTCTTAGACACTTGTACCATGTATGGTACGGGCCTGTTGATGCCTTTCAGTGATGAACGTTTTGCGTTTAATAACATCTTTGTTGCTGATCCTCTTTACACTATTCCTCTGATCCTATCAGTTATCATGTTGTTGATGACAAAGTCCGGGTCCCAAAATAGAATTAAGTGGAGTAGTGGTGGAATGGTCGTTTCTTCGATTTATATGTTTACAACCTTTTACCACCATGCGCATGCAGAAAAGACACTTCGGTCGAGTATGGTTGCTCAGAATATAGTTTCGGACCAATTTATTGTGGCACCTACCTTGTTCAATACCATGTTATGGAATGTCACCGCGGCCACCGACTCTGGATTTTGGACCGGTTATGTTTCTGTTTTTGATACGACACCTACAACGGACTTGTATTTCATTCGAAAGAACTTACCACTGGAACAAAGGTTTGCCGATGACCCTACTGTACAGAAATTGAATGCTTTTTCTAAAGGATTTGGTATCATCAATCAGGTCGGAAGCAAATGCACTTTCCATGACTTGCGGTTTGGACAAGTTCAGGGATGGTCTGATCCATCATCAACCTTTTGTTTTTCCTTTGATTTGTCACCGGCTGCTGACAACTCCATGGTAGTGCAGCAAGGTAGGATCTTGGGATTGCAGCCTGAGGTCATGCAAAGCATGTGGGACCGGATCGTAAAAGGGCCGGTTAATCATTGACTCCGAAAATTCGATTCATGGCGAACAGCATTCTCAGGGATAATCGAACCATTCGGTAGGAAATCCATCTGGAAAAATGTGCCATCCAGGATGATGAACGCTCGAAAGAGGCATTCGTGATCTCACTACATTCGTGTAGCATTACTTCTTGTAAATGTGCATTGAATCGATGGCAGAAATCGGCATTGACCACATCTAGGTTGAGCTCTATGCTGATATAGGCACTTAATTGGTTTTGGTTATAGGATCCTATCGTTGCCCATTCGCCATCCACCACAGCGGCTTTGCCGTGTACCATGGCATTATCACATTCAAAAATCCGTACGCCGGCCCGCAACAATCTTCCATATAAATATTCAGAGGCTTTTTTGACAATCGGTACGTCTGAAAACCGGGTCATGATGATTCGGATCTCAACCCCTCGTTTAGAGGCCCTGCGCAACAGGGATATGAATCTTCTACCCGGAAGGAAATAACCCCCCACGATGGTGATGTAGGAGTGTGCCGCTCTTACGGCTTGGTTGTAGCTGCGTGTGATGTCGCGGCGATTACGTAGGAAGTCATTGCGTCGCATGCGAACCCATACCTGAGAGGCATCCAATGGGTTGTTTCGAGTCCATTTGGACGGAAGTTTGATATTGCCAGGGGAAAACTTGCGCTCTAGGATTTCGGTGCACCAAGCCACTAGTTCCAAGCAAACAGGACCTTCCACCATGATACCGTAATCGAGCCACGCATGGTTTTCCGGTCCTCCATGGTATCGGTTGGCAATGTTCATGCCGGCCACAATGGCGATTGACTCATCGAAAACGAATACCTTGTGATGCAACCTTCGGCCGACGTAAAAATCGCCTAATGATGCATAGGGTTGAAATCTCTTCAGGTAAACACCGCTAGCAACCAACCTTTTTTCATCCGCCAGGTCCAATTTTGCAGAGCCAAAGTCATCAATCACCACATTCACTTCAACACCTCTTTTTGCCGCATCGATTAAGGCCGATATGACTTTTTCACCTGTCTGGTCTGACTCCAGTAGGTATACTTGAAAATGAATGGATTTCTTCGAATTTTTGATTTGGTCGACCAAAACATTGAAAAATGCAGCTCCTCCGCGAAGCCACGATACCTGGTGCCCCGTTGAATATCCGTCGTTTTTTTTGATAAACCTTGAAAAATACATGGCCTTTTATAATCGGAATTATTAACAAAATACACCCCTCAAGGTTGTTATTAAATTCAAATTTCGTAGGTGCGTACGAAATCGATCCATTTTATTTTTGTTGTGAAAATAACAAAGCCTACAAGTAATCGTTGATTTTCGTAATTTTATTTGGTCTAGCAGTCTAAATTATTTGTAAAAACGAATGGTCTATCATTTATTCAGATATTCTTTTATCACCACCTTCTTTTGTGGCGCTTCATTTTTGGCTTTCGCTGGTTGTGAAGGGACTGATGATCGATTTGTCGAGAGAACCATCATAGGACATGGTACCCAAAGCCAAAGCAAGTTCATCAACAATGCCGCGCTTTTTAAGGAGGGATGGGATACGCTTTCACATGTTCGCTTTTGGCAAGAGATCATGTCCATGCCGCATGATTCGGTCATTGTAAACGTTGCCAACCAGCGTCAACCATTGTTTACGCTGCATGCAGCGGATTGGAGTTGCCAGTCGGTGGAGGAAAAGGATGAATATAAGCGCTTGGTATGTGTAAGCAACGATCTGTCTTCAGCCACCACCATATTTGCTACGAGCGGTAAAGAACATTTTTTTGAATTCAGAAAGGTGCTTCCCATGATACCGGTCGCCATTGAAGTGTTTGAACAGGAAGGCACTGATCCGTGGTATGCCCAAACGATTTTGCTAATTGAAAGTCCTGGTAAAACCGAAGCCACCAGCTATGCCGGTGCCAGAGGTGCCTTTCAATTGATGCCCAGCGTTGCCCGTTCCCAAGGATTGGTAGTGAATAAAACCAGGGATGACCGTACGGATTTGCGTTTATCGGCTGCCGGTTCCGCTCGATTCATACGTAAAGTTTGTGTGGTTGAGGCCAAACGATTATTGGATAAGTATGCCTTTTCTTATA